>JASFTL010000219.1:0-6679 GCA_050053555.1 Desulfobacterales bacterium | reverse complement strand
CCGTTGATCGAAAAATTGCTGTTCGGTCCGCTACGACCATATGGAAAAAAATGCAACAGTGGCGCTGGTATTCCTTTATCGGCATGCAAAAACGCGTCGCCCGCAGACTTTCTCATATCATTACCGTATCAAAAACAGCCAGTTTGGATATATCCCGTGATTTTAATATTGCCCCGGATCGATTCAGAATCATACCCAACGGCGTTCGCACCGATCTTTTTTACCCGATTCCCGAAATTCCCCGGGATCAAAACCGACTGATTGTGACCAACAGCGCCGACATGCCTTTAAAAGGACTTTATTACCTGCTGAGAGCGGTTTCAACGGTCGCTCGAACACATCCGGTCAAACTCACCGTCGTGGGAACGCAAAACAAAAACGGATATAGCCGGGAATTGATTCGAAAGCTGGGCATCGGCAATCGAATCACCTTCACCGGACGGCTCGCCAATGAGCAGTTTGTGCGTGAATATGCAAAAGCCACAGCTGCGGTTGTGCCGTCGGTGTATGAAGGATTTGGTTTGCCGGTGGGCGAAGCCATGGCATGCGCTGTTCCGGTCATCAGCACCACCGGGGGGGCGTTGCCTGAGGTAGTGGGTGACGCCGGCATCCTGGTGCCGCCGGCTGATCATCATGCGCTGGCCGGGGCGATATTGACGATCCTCAAAAATCCGGCACAGGCCCAAAAATTAGGTCGCGCCGGATACAGACGCGTGCATCAATACTTTACGTGGCGCAAAGCAGCTGAAAAGACCATCGCAGCATATCGGGAGGCCATTCGTGATTACGGTCGATTTTAACAGACTGGACATCAGACCCGGCTACCGGATTCTGGATATCGGTTGTGGATCAGGGCGGCACACCTGTGCTGCGTACCGGTTTAAAAACGTGGTCGCCATTGGTGCCGACATAAACCATGCAGACCTTGTCGAGGCAAAAAACCGGTTAAAATTTCACGACCAATTGGGTGAAAACGGCGGCGGTATATGGGGCTTGACCATGGCAGATGTAAACGCACTTCCGTTCGAGGACCATTTTTTTGATCTGGTGATTTGTTCCGAAGTATTGGAGCACGTTTCTGAAGATGAAAACGCTGCCCGTGAATTGATCCGAGTTCTAAAACCGGGTCACAACCTGGTCATCAGCGTTCCGCGTCTTTGGCCGGAACGCGTCTGCTGGGCGTTTTCATCGGAATACAGCAATTCAAACAACGGTCATATCCGCATATATCGCAAAAAGAAGCTTATGGCGTTACTGGAAAATTATGGTGTGAAACGCTGGGCGTTTCATTATGCCCACAGCCTGCATACGCCCTACTGGTGGCTAAAATGTCTGCTGGGGCCTAAACGCAATGATGCCACATTAGTGAACCTTTACCAGCGTTTTTTGTTTTGGGATATCATGAAAAAACCCAAAATCGTCGAATGGATGGATCGATTGCTCAATCCGGTTCTGGGAAAAAGCCTGGTGGTTTATTTCAAAAAGGAAAAGAATGCCGGCCTGAACGCCATAAACAATTGGCCCATCGGACGGAGAAAAAGATCTGTTAGGGGCATTCATTTCTTCCGTTGAAGTATCCCCAAGTTCTTTATCATGGGCAAGGGATCAAATTGTCCGGAGGAACGCGCCAGATTATAAATATGGTGGGGTGCCTGGCCGCCTTCGGCAGGGTCTTTGAAAATATCATGGATCAGAAGATAGCCACCGGGTAAAATGTGCCGGGCCCAGCACTCATAGTCGGTTATCGCCGCTTCTTCCGAATGGCCTCCATCGATAAAAACCATCGCCAGGGGTGTTGCCCAAAGGCGGGCGGCCACATCCGAGCGGCAGACCATCGCCACGACTATATCTTCTAGCCCGGCTTTTTCAAGTGTCTTGCGAAATTCTTGAAAGGTATCCACCCGGCCGGTTTTGGGATTAAAAAGGCCGGGATCAAAATACACCTGTCCGGGTTGTTGCTCTTCAGATCCCCGATGGTGATCAATGGAATACACGATGCCATTATTCATCTTGCAGGCCGCACCGATATAAATTGTTGATTTGCCGCAATAGCTGCCGATCTCCAAACACGGTCCCAATCGGCTGGCTTTACACGCAATCTCGTAAAGACAGCGCCCTTCATCCGCGTCGAGGAAACCTTTGGTTGTAGCTATTAGCCCTGGGTCAATATCAATCGTCATTTTCCGTCTTCTGGGGACTATTCACTGGTTATTAACAGCTATCTTCATTTGGTTTCAGTGTTCGGGTGTCAGGACCCAGTCGGTTTCAGGTGTCAGTGTTCAGGTGTCAGCATTGATCAGCTGAAATTCTGATAAGTCAGACGCTGACACCTGACACCCGCTTGCGCGGCCGTAACCGCTAAGGCGCGGCGAAGGCCCGAAACCTGAAATCTAATGCGGCCGGAAACCGGCTAAGTCTTACGATCATAGCTGGTGACCAGAACTTCTCTGGGTTTGGCGCCATCTGAAGGGCCGACGACGCCTTCTTTTTCCATCTTTTCAATAATCCGGGCCGCTCGGTTATATCCGATTCGCAAATGCCGTTGAATCATCGAAATAGAGGCTTGGCCGGTCTTGGTGATGAGCGCTACCGCATCATCATAACGCTCATCATAGTCATCATCGTCGGATTCTACAGCTTCGATACCGGACACTTCCGTAACTTCTTCGTCATAGTCCGGTTTTTCCTGGCTTCTTAAAAATGCATTAATCTGGCTAAGTTCATTCTCTGAAATAAACGCACCATGAATACGCTGTAATTTTGCAGTCCCGGGCGGTAAAAACAACATATCCCCGTTACCCAGTAGATTTTCCGCACCGACCGTATCGATAATGGTTCGTGAATCCGTTTTGGAAGAAACTTGAAATGTCAGACGTGTGGGGAAATTGGCTTTTATGATGCCGGTTAATACATCTACGGACGGCCGCTGGGTGGCTAAAATCAAATGAATGCCGCCGGCTCTTGCCATCTGGGCCAGCCGGGTTAAGGCCACCTCAACGTCTCGGGATGACAACATCATCAGGTCGGCAAGCTCGTCAACGATAACCACAATGTATGGCAGCATTTCAGGCGCTTCCTTATCAACCGGCTTTTGAAGCTTGGCCACCTTGTTGTTATATTGTTTGATATTGCGGGCGCCCATTTCAGATAACAGCTCGTAACGTCTTTCCATTTCGCGCACCGCCCAGAAAAGCGCATTGGTGGCTTTCTTGGGATTGGTGACCACCGGTGTGATCAAATGGGGAATCCCGTCGTAGCTGGAAAGCTCAATGCGTTTGGGATCGACCATAATAAGTTTGACTTCATCTGGTTTGGCCTTATACAGCAAACTGCAAATCATTGCATTTAAGGCCACACTCTTACCGGTACCGGTGGCACCGGCGATCAACAGATGGGGCATTTTGTCCAATTCAGCAACAATCGGATTGCCGACAATATCCTTGCCCAGGCACAGGGTCAGCTTTGATTTTGATTTTTCAAACGCACTGGATGCGATGACCTCTTTGAATTTGACCACCTGACGATTAGCGTTGGGAACTTCTATCCCGATAGCCGCTTTGCCCGGGATAGGAGCCACAATACGGATACTGATTGCCCGCATTGCCAGTGCCAGATCATCGGTAAGATTGACAATTTTATTGATCTTCACCCCAGGCGCCGGCTCATATTCAAAGGTGGTGATCACCGGTCCGGGAGCGACTTCGATCACCTTCCCCTGAACACCGAAATCCTCCAGCTTTTTCTCAAGCAGCTGTGACTGCATGCGTAAGTTTTCATCATCTGCCGAACCGATCTTAAATTTCGGCTCATCTAGAAAATTGATCGATGGCAGCTGGAAGCCTTTGCCGCTGCGCATAAACTTAAATTCCTCCTGCTTGGGAGCCGCAACGGGTTTGATGGGTTTGAGCGTCGATGCTTTGATTTTTATTTTTTTGGCCTTCTTGCGCGTGGTTTCGCGGCCGATTTTAGAGAATCTCTTTGATCGTTCGCGGCGTTCTTTCCACTTAAGATATAAGGTCATGACTTGGTCCGCGATCGCTGAAAACCAATCCCAGCATCGCAGACAAAAAGCGATAAGAGAAAAACCGGTCGCCAATATGAATCCCACGATCCACAACAGGATCAAAATAATCAGTGTGCCGGTAAAATTGGTGTATTTAACCAGAAATGACTTAAACGGAATGCCGATGAGGCCGCCGGCTGAAAATTGACTGCCGAAGATAATATAGCTATTTTGGCGCGTCGCCAGCAGGCTGCCGGTGGTGACCACCAGCAAGATTCCACCGATCAGCGTTGACACTTTAGCCTGGGTCGGATGATCCCCAAAAAAATGGATGCTGGTCAACAGCAGCAGAAGCGGAATCCAAAATGCGCCCAGCCCGAACAGCCCGATCAGGGCACCCGATAAATGAGCACCGAGCACACCAAACAGGTTGTGAATGGAACCGCTGGCTTTGGCATTATGTATCGAAGGATCCTCCGGGCTGAAGGACAACAGGCTGATCAGGGTAAAAATGACAAGAAAAAAACAAAATATGCCGACAATTTCTTTGCGCATACTCTTGTATCGGGTTGTGGTTAGGCGTTACAAGTTGAGGGCTATCACCAGAGCGTTTAAAGCCTCTGTTCTTTTTTTGGTTTCAGGTGTCAGGTGTCAGAAATGACAGAGCTGAAACCTGAACACTGAAACCTGACACCTTGCCTGCTGGCAAGAAGCCAGCAGCTGATTAGACTTCCATAATAAACGGAAGTATAACCGGCCGTCGTCCGATGGTAAAGAAAAAATATTGCCTCAACGCGGTTTTAATCTTTGACCGAATTTTATTAACCCGATTGGCTACATCCGGCATCACCTCTTCTACAATCTCCAAAACCACACATTGGGCATCTTCGAGCAGGTAACCGCTTTCGGTCTCAAAGACAAAACCACGAGAAACGATCTCAGGTCCGTAAACAACCACGCCGGTTTCTTCGTCAAACGCCATGGTCACCGCCACCATTCCTTCCTCCGACAGCAAGCGACGTTCCTTTAAGACGCTGCGGCCGACGTCTCCAATGCCTTTACCATCGATGAGCACCCGGCCGGTGGGAACCCGGCCATTCACCCGGCCGCCTTTTTTATCGAATTCGACAATCTGTCCGTTTTCGGCCAATAAAATGTTTTCTTTGGGAATACCGACTTCTTCTGCCAGCCGCGAGTGAAGTATAAGGTGCCGGAATTCCCCATGGACCGGCATAAAGTACCGCGGCTGGGTCAGTTTAATCATCAGTTTGAGCTCTTCCCGGAACGCATGCCCCGATACATGAATATCGGATATTTTCTCGTAGATAACATCAGCTCCCAACCGATACAAGTTGTTGATGATTTTGGCAATCGCCTTTTCATTGCCGGGAATGAATTTAGAGGATAGAACCACCGTATCGCCTTTTTTTATTTTTATTTGCTTATGGGTGCCGGCTGACATTCGTGCCAGAGAGGACATCGGTTCACCCTGAGTGCCGGTGGTAATGATGATGATTTCTTCATCATCATAGTCAGCGACTTCATCAATTTGAATGATCTTGTTATCCGTAATGTCCAGGTATCCCATCTCCCTTGCGATACGCACACTTGATTCAATGCTTTTGCCGTCAAATATGACCTTTTTAGCGTTGGCGTTGGCAATATCCAGTATCACCTGAATGCGATTGATATTGGAGGCAAACAGCGCCACGATAACCCGGCCGTCGCTTCCGGTTATAATTCGCATCAGGGTTTCGCAGATTTCTTTGTCCGAAATCGGGTAGCCCTCCCGTTCCACATTGGTGGAATCTGACAACAGGGCCAACACCCCATCTTCACCGTATTTGGCAAATTTGTTTACATCGGTTGCCATTCCATCAACGGAACCATATCCAATTTTAAAATCACCGGTATGAATAATTGTTCCCAAAGGTGTCTTTACGGCAATCCCAACACCGTCTAAAACACTGTGTCCGACCCGAATAAACTCCAGGGCAAAGGGGCCCAGTTTCAATGTCTCATCCGGCAATATTGAATGCAGGGCTGCTGAACCGATGAGATCGTATTCTTCCAGTTTTTGTCGGACCAGCCCCAGGGTAAAGGGGGTGCCGAAAACCGGTGTTCTAAGCTCTTTAAGCAGATACGGCAAAGCGCCAATATGGTCTTCATGCGCATGCGTCAAAACGACGCCCGCGATGCGGGATTGGTTCTGACGCAGATAGTCGACGTCCGGGATGACAAAATCCACACCAAGCATATAATCTTCAGGAAACATTAGCCCGGCATCGATCACAAAAAGCGTGCCCCCGAATTCAAATACCATCATATTCAGGCCAATTTCTCCGAGGCCGCCTAACGGGATAATTTTCAACATACACGTTCATCCATTTTACTACCTGAAACTTGCATATGAAAGCCTCCAACTCGTGCAAAATTCAGGTACTGATTTCGAAATCGTCGCATATGACGCGACGAACGATTTCCATAAGCGCTCCCTTTGTCTCTCGCGTGTAAGCCGAAGTGTCAATCGGCTCGTGAATAACCATGCTGACGTGGCCCGGATTGATCCGAAACTTGCCCTTAGTCATTATCTTACGGGTGCCTGTTATCACTATCGGGACAATCGGAACACCGGAATCGATCGCCAAGACGAAACCGCCTTTTTTGAAAGCGCGG
>JASFTL010000218.1:0-6691 GCA_050053555.1 Desulfobacterales bacterium | reverse complement strand
CAACTATATTTAGGATTGACATTAACCCTTAACTGGATTAAATGGTTACGCTTAGTCGGGACGTGGCTCAGCCTGGTAGAGCACAGCGTTCGGGACGCTGGGGTCGCTGGTTCAAATCCAGTCGTCCCGACCATTTTCATTTAATTCTTTTCTCCCTCATCCCATTTTGCTATCCTTTATCCGATTCGAACAAGTTGGCAACATATTTGGCGATGGCCGGTGCAGCGGTCAAGCCCGGGCTGTCAATTCCCAGCAAATGAATCACCTGTTTGCAGTAGCGGTCCCGCTGAATATAAAAATCATGATATCCGTCGAGTCGAGCCTGGATGCCGCCCTGATAATATTCCAGATCCGCTGCGGTCAGATCCGGAAAAAAGCTCATGTTTTTCAAAAATGCTTCAGGCGGTGAAGGTGGCGTACGGTAATCCTCAACATGCGTGACCGGTATCAGTTTGGGGCCCACCGTAACCGTATCTCCGATGGTCATCTCGCCGCCAACCATGTCAAAGGTTGGTGTTAAGTGTACGCCGACGGTATGATGCTGTCCGGTGGGCGTATGAACAGTAATCGGGGTCGGGTACACGTTCATTTCCCGTAAAAATAATCCGGGCCGACGGTTTCGATAAAACTTTAATGAATCTCCCCGGATGAAGGCCGGCTTCAGCGGGATCTGTGGATCGACCATACGGGCGATATCGACGGCATGAACGCCAGCCGCATTGATAACGATATTGGCCTTGATAAGATCCTCGCGGCCGTCCCGGTAACGGATGCACACAATGATCTGCCTGTCTGAAAGTTCAAGATTAACAACTTCCGTATCGTTCATAAATGTTGCGCCCCGGTTACTGGCCAAGGCATAGACTTGATGGAGCAGCGCAGTCGGTTCAATGATTCCGGATGTGGGTACCAGCAAAGCGGAATACGCACATACATTGGGTTCCCGTTGTTTAACTTCATCCGAGGCAATCTTGCGCACACCCGGCACGCCGTTGGATTGAGCCTGCTGAAGATATTGATCCAACAGGCGACTTTCAGCCTCGTCAGTGGCCACGACCAATTTTCCGGTTTGCCTGCAGGGGAGTTTGTATTTTTTTGCGAATTCGTACCAAAGGCGGTTTCCTTCGACACACAGTCGCGCTTTTAGAGGACGAATCGTCTGCTCATAATAAATACCCGCATGCAAGACACCTGAATTACGCGATGATTGATTCTCCCCCCGTGTAATTCCGGGGTTTTTTTCAAATACATAAATATCCTCATGCTTTTGAGCCAATTCGAGAGCAACACAGCAGCCGATAATGCCACCTCCGATGATGGCGATATTTATTTTTTCGCTCATCAGAATCACCCGCCTTAAGGCGTTACGATTGCCCTGTGTTTATCGAGTAGAATTCAGCGGCGTTTTGATAAAGTAGCTTTGACAGCCGCTCCCGGGTAAGTTCTAAGTGGCCGATCCGCTGAAGTTCCCGATCCCAGGCATACGGCAAATTCGGAAAATCGCTTCCGAAAATCAGGCGATCGGCGCGCATCGGAACCAGGTCTGGACGATCGCCCAAAGGCAAATAGTCGGCCAGGGTCATGGTGGTATCCAACCAGAGGTTATCATAGTTTTCAAGCAAACGGCGATAGGATTCAAATTCATCGGCACCCAGATGCGGCACGCAAACCCGCAGATCGGGATATGTTTGGATCACCTGCTCCAGTCGCGCGGCGCTGCACAGTTCATAGGGGTCGCACGCATAAGCTGGACTTTTGGGCTCCCGACCGACATGCATAATCAATGGCTTGTTCGACTCCTGACAAAGTCCGTAAATTGCATGCATGGCCGCACTGCGCATGTCAAAGCATTGAACATGGCAATGCAGCTTAACACCGGCCAATCCCTGATCAAAGGCTTCAACTAAGATCTGCTCGGCACCGTTTTCACCCGGATACACCGTTGCCATTGCGGTCAGTTCCTGATAATTGCGGCACAGCTTTGTCATATATGCATTAAGATCGCGCGCCACTCCCGGTCGGTGGGCATAATGCAAACCGACGATATGATTCACGCCGTGAGATAATAAAAATTCGATGGCCTCCTCAGAGCTGAACCGGTAGCGAATCGGCCAGCCGAATTTGTCAAACCACTGCCGAATGGATTCAAAGAGGTTGTCGGGAAACAGATGCACATGCGCATCAATCACCTTTGAGAAGGATTCCGGAATGTGGTCGCCTTCACGGTCATCAATGGCGGGTAATGGTTTTTGTAACATGCCTGCCATCTTTATACACCCCTAAAACAGATGAATCTCAATTATCATTTTATGAATTACCTGCGACTTGCGCTTTTAATATCTCATAGATTATCTTGATTCATATCGCAAGAAGCTTCTATACTATCGCATACACCTCATGGAAATGAAATCATCATCAATCGTTCAGCCGACCCAAGGGCCATGAAAAATACATCATGAAGACGCAACACCAAATTTACTTTCAAAATTCCAAAAATATGGAAGCGCTTCCATCCGCAGGGGTACATCTGGTCGTCACATCACCGCCCTACCCCATGATAGAAATGTGGGATAGCATGTTTGTCGATCAAAATGCTGAAATCAATAATGCCCTAAATAAAGGCGACGGACCGCTGGCATTTGAACTCATGCACCGGGAGCTGGATGCCGTGTGGCAGGAGGTTTGGCGAATATTAAAACCAGGCGCCATCGCCTGCATTAATATCGGTGACGCCGCCCGTACGATCAACAACTGTTTTCGGCTGTATCCCAATCATTCCAGAATCATAACTCAGTTCCTCAAGCTGGGCTTTCAAGCGCTTCCCGCGATCCTATGGCGCAAGCAGACCAATGCACCCAATAAGTTTATGGGCTCCGGCATGTTGCCTTCCGGGGCCTATGTCACGCTGGAACATGAACACATCCTGATTTTACGCAAAGGCGCTAAGCGCGAGTTTAGAAAGGCCGCTGAAAAGCAAAATCGGCGCGAAAGCGCATTTTTCTGGGAAGAACGCAATACCTGGTTTTCCGATATCTGGATGGATATTAAAGGTGCCTCTCAAAACCTGGGTGACCGCAGAGCCCGCTTGCGAAGTGCCGCTTTTCCCTTTGATGTCCCCTATCGCTTGATCAATATGTTTTCCGTCAAAGGCGACGCGGTGGTAGATCCGTTTTTAGGGACGGGAACGACCATGTGGGCCGCCATGGCTTCGGGTAGGAATTGCGCGGGGTATGAAATTGAAAAGGGATTGCGTCATGAGATTTATGCGATTGCTGATTCAATCGTCGCTTACGCCAATAAACGCCTTCGCCGCCGGCTTCAAACCCATATCGAGTATGTAAATCAAAACCAGCGTCAGCAGGGCAAATTTAAATACACCAACCGACATCATCGGTTTCCGGTCAAGACCCGCCAGGAAATCGATATGTCCATCAACCCCTTATGTGCTATTCAAAAAACCGCAAACGATCGTTTTGAGGTGATTTATTCAACCGAACGCTCCCCATCGTTTTAAACGTTGTCGGGCAAGCAGGATACCGCTGCGCCCGATCAAATGATACGCTACCAGCGCCAGGGGCAGCGCTTTTTCGATTGCCGGCGTCAGATAGCACAGCCGAATCAGTTCCAGATACATTTGCTGGATGCTGGCGCTGCGGATCCGGATTTGAGTACCGACATGTTCGAATTTCCAGCGACGGGCCAGTCGGACGGCTTCTGCTTTTCCGCCCCGCATCGTCACCCGCGCATCAAACGGTCCGGCCGGTTCATAGGGTATCGTGTGAAAATTGGACAGGGATTTTACCGCCGTTTGTGCGAGTGCTGATCGCCAGGTAGCGGAATTGAAGTCCTCAGGGCCCCGGGACTTGTCAATTGGATAGCAATTGATGTTTTCAATGACAGAGGCTGCCTGTTGACAGGCCACCGGACAGCCCGAAAAAAAGATCGGACGGACTTTCCACCGGGCCAGGGACGCCGCAAACAGTTCAATTTCGGCTAACAATTTGCGGTTGACCTCCAGGCGGGCAATGCGGGAGGTTAAGGTATGGGCCAAAAATCCATCCGAACCTGATGCGGCATGCATTCCCAAAAACATAACCGCCTGAGCATTATAATCGTTTCCGATACCGGGAACGGGACCCCGGCGATATCCGGAAACCAGAGCCGCCCGCGAATCGATCAGCTCCGAAAATAGATTATAACCGGTGCGATGAAAATCCTTGATCGTAATGGTTTTGACGCCCGCCTCAAAAAGTGCGCTGACAACCGTGCTGACGTCACGGCTCATTTCAAGACAGGCCCGACACCATTCGTCGGTTAAAAATGTGGACGCCGCATAGCTCCAGCAGCCGGAGCTACCTTCCAGATCTGCAATGATCAGGACGTGGGCATATGGATTCTGCATCTTATCTTGAATTTGCCTCATGCGTGCAGCGCTACCTGCCCCGCATTATGTATATACGAGGTATCAGCCAGATAGCGATTCAATGCGTTGCAACACAGGCGGATGAGAATAATTTAAGAACACGTAAAATGGATGAGGCGTTAGGTTTGATAGATTGTCAACCGAAAGTTTTTTTAAAGCGGCGATCATTGATTCGGGATCCTTTGTGGTTTCGGCCGCAAAATGATCGGCAGTTGTTTCGTTTCTGCGCGACAGGATTTGCATTAGAATTCCAACAAAAAAATCAATCGGTGCGTATAACATCACAAAAAAAATCATGCCGGCATAGACCGACTGCTGCGGCATATAAAAGGCGTCAAAAAGGCCCTGATAGCTTATAAAATTCGACAACAGAAACAGCATCAGCCCGGTTTGCAGAATGCCCAGAATAAGCGCTTGGCGAATGTGCTTTTTTTTGTAATGGCCCATCTCATGGGCCAATACCGCAACCAGCTCTTTGACCGTGTGTTTGTGTATCAGCGTATCAAACAATACAATTCGTTTGTGTTTGCCGAAGCCGGTAAAAAAGGCGTTTGATTTTGTGGATCTTCGCGATCCATCCATCTGATAGACATTTTCCAGCGGAAAATGAATCGAATTCGCATAAGACAAAATCGCCGATTTGAGCTCGCCTTCTTCTAAGGGTGTGAATTTATTAAACAGCGGCATAATCCATGTAGGGGCGACAAACTGAACCACCAGCATGTAAAGCGTCACCCCGATCCAGCAATACCACCAGGCATTGGGGCCCGCATATTGAAAAAATGCCAGGATGGCTGCCAGCAGGGGGGTTCCCAGTAAAAGCGCCAACACCAAACCTTTTACCAAATCCATGATAAAGGTTTTCCAAGTCGTTGTGTTGAAGCCAAAGCGCTCTTCAATGACAAATGTCGCATAGACACTGAAAGGAAGTGATAAAACCGCTTTAAACAGCATCAGGGTGCCCATATAGATCAGTCCGCTAAGAACCGGGCCCAGTTCCAGAGAGCGCACCCATTGGTCCAGCAACGGAAATCCTTTTGCGAACCAGAATACAAGAATGACGCCAAGGTTAAATGCGGATGTAATCCATCCAAATTGGGTATTGACTTTCAGGTACTGCTGGGATTCACGATAGCGATCCGCATCGTAGTCTCCCTGAAACGCCTGCGGCAGTTCGCTTTTGAGGTGTTTTAAGTTGAGTCCATCCGCCACCAGGTTTAAAATAAAATCAACCCCGATGGTACAAAGAATGATGATCGCAATAAAGTTCATCGGGAATCCTTAAAGCAGCAATGGCGGAACCTCAATACCGAGACGGATTGCTTTGGTTTCATATCCGTGGTTCAACTCCTTGTTGCCGCACAAAATTTGCCAGCATGTTATATGGTTGGGCGCCAACCAGCGATTGACCCTGCATTAGAAAAGTGGGTACGGCTGTCACCCGAGATTCATAAGCACGATGCCAGTCAGCATCGACAGCTGCCTTAAAGGTTCTGGCCGCAAGCACTTCGCGGGCCTCATTGGCGTCCAGACCAGCTGAATTGGCGATATCACTTAAGGTATTTTTATCAGCTATATTACGACCGTCTGCAAAATAGGCTCTGAAAACGCCATCATGAAAGGCATCGCCGGCTCCCTTTTTTTCCGCCCATTTACCGAGTTCCTGAGCCAGTCGACTATTATAGGTCATCTTCCGATCTCCAAAAGGCAAGCCCAAGTCGCTGGCGGTTTGCTTTAAATGGGTTAACATTTGAAGGATATTTATATTGCGTCCGGAAAACAGATCTTCCAGCGTGCGACCCTCCGGCGGAGTGTCCGGATGGAGGGGAAAGGCAATCCATTGAATTTCAATCTCAAATTCACTCCGTAATTTTTCAATACGCCCGGTAATGAAGTAACACCACGGTCAGATATAATCAGAGAATAATTCTAGCACGGGGCTCTTTGACATGCTGCACCGTATCCTTCCGATGTTTAAGGTTATGCATTCGATCATTAAGGTTTACAATGATACTGGAATGCATTGTGGTTTCAGCTCAACATGTATGGAATTTCATGAGCATTGATTTTCGCCGCCTTTGATAGTCAATGCGGCAACCTACGACAAGGGATAATGTTTGTCAATGCAGGCGTGCATGGGATTCACCAGCGACAGAATTCCCACTGCTGAAGCGTCAGCCTGCCAAAAGACCAGTAAAAATGGGTGGCTCCAGAAGAACCACCCAGCAGAACGAGGAGATTGAAGGAGGTTCACAAACAACCACCTCA
>JASFTL010000217.1:0-6691 GCA_050053555.1 Desulfobacterales bacterium | reverse complement strand
CAAATAAAAGCGACGTAACCGTTTGATTAATCGATTTCCCAAAAAATAAACCGCGTCAGTTCCCGAGGTTCGCTTTTTTAAGTGGGGCATTTCACTGATCCCATCTTTTAAAGCACTTTACCTTCTCCGTTATTTTCAGCAAGCCAATGCTTGCTGCAACAGTAAAATTATATGCAAATTCAATAAATTAAAATCATAATTGAATAAAGTTGAAATAAAACTTCCTTGGATCTAAAGATTTGGCACAGGCTTTGAACCTTCATTAGATAAATAGCGGAAAAAGCAAAGCAAAATAGCACAGGCATCAAAAATTTACCCCTTTTGGTAAAAAAGGAGGACGAAATGAAATCAAAACTGCTAAAATTTACGCTTTTAATAGCGATAATGCTGGCGCATGCGTCTTTAGGTCTAACCGCGAACCTTAAGGGCTTGTTGGATAACGCTAAAAAAGCTTTTAGCGGCGATAGCAGTATCACTAATGATGAGATGATACAGGGCCTTAAAGAAGCACTTGAGATAGGAACGCAAAACGCAGTTGCCATGGTTTCAAGACCGGACGGATACTTTAAAAATCCTGACATCAAAATACCATTGCCTGAAGAAATCGAAAAAGCCGGAAAATATCTGCGACTGGCTGGCTATGGGTCCAAAGTCGATGAATTTGAACAGAGCATGAATCGAGCAGCCGAGCAAGCCGCCCCGGAGGCCAAACAAATATTTTTGGGCGCAGTCAAAGAACTGGAAATTGGAGATGCCCAAAAAATCTTGAATGGTCCCGATAACGCGGCAACAAATTACTTTAAGGACAAAACGTATCCTCTTTTGCAAAAAATCTTCAAACCCATTATCAAAGACACCATGGGACAGGTCGGAGTAACGCGCCAATTTCAGGGTATAAATACGAAATTAGCCAGCATTCCGCTGGCGGACCAGGCAAGCGTTGACCTTGATCAATATGTCACGGATAAAAGCCTTGACGGTCTGTTTTTCATGTTGGCTGAAGAAGAAAAGAAAATTCGTCAAGATCCGGCAGCGCGTGTTACTGATATTCTAAAAAAAGTATTCGGAGGCCAGGGATAAGGGGCTTAACTATTTATATTATAAGGATAGTTAAATATAATTACTCACCAGAATTTAGGCTTCCGTTTTCATTAATATAGTTTTCCAGGAGGCTATCTTATGAAAGAAATTTCCAGGAGACAGTTTATTATTATTTCCAGTTCTTTATGGCTCTCTTATCCCCTGTCTAAACTATTTGCGTCTTCAGAGGCTAATCAACTGAATAAAAAGGATCTGTTTCCAATAACAATTGCCGTTTTGAATAGTGCCTATAGATCAGAACTAGTCGCATTTGAACATTATGTCGGATATTCCCGAAAAGCTGTTAAAGAACAATATCCCAACATCGCTTATCTTTTTGCCGCATTTGCAGTTTCGGAAAAAACACATGCAGAGAATTATAAAAGAATACTGACCTCGTTGAGTAAGGTGCTTGAAGAGCCTGAGTTTGAGATTTTGATATCGAGCACCAAGACAAATTTAATAAACGCTTCAAAAGGTGAGCTGGAAAAGATCAATAAAACGTATCCGGATTTCCTTGCGAAATTGAAAAAGGAATCGCATGATAAAGCTGTTATCAATTGTATGTACTCATGGAAATCTCATCGGCAACATAAACGCAAAATTAATGAGATACAAAAATATTCAAAATGGTTTTTTGGCTCAATGGCTAAAAAAATTGAGGGAATGAAATTTGACTTTCATGTGTGCGAGATTTGCGGATCTACTTTAGATGAGGCGCCAAAGGAGCCATGTGTTATTTGCAATTATCCGATTTTGCATTATCGCAAAGTGAAAAGACCTACCTAAGCCATGAGAAAGAATGCTTGAAATCAGGCATGGAAAAACAGCACAGTCACAATAATTTTTTTAAATCTTGGCACTTGAAAAAGTTAAATCTTAATTTGCTCACATTATAAGGATAAGATTTCAGATAGGTTAAAAAATATCAAACTTTTAATATTTCTTTTACATCAACACCTTTTACTGTAGTTCAAGGCAAAGTATCGAGGCCAGAAGAACTTTTAAAAAACGAAAGGAGGAGAAAGATGTTTAAAGAATTTAAAGAATTTGCAATGAGGGGTAATGTCGTTGATATGGCTGTTGGCATTATTATCGGAGCAGCTTTCAGTTCCATCGTCAAATCTCTGGTTGCTGATGTGATCATGCCACCCATCGGCCTGTTACTTGGCAATGTTGACTTTTCAAACCTTTTCGCCGTTATTAAACAGGGTTCGGTTACCGGGCCGTTTGCGTCAGTGGCGGAGGCGCAAAAAGCCGGAGCAGTCACCGTTAATTACGGTTTGTTCATCAATACGATCATTAGCTTCCTGATCGTCGCCTTCGCTATTTTTATTGTTATTAAAGGCCTCAATAAACTCAAAAGGGAAGAAGAAGCGCCACCGGAAGAACCATCGACCAAAGAATGCCCGCACTGTTTTTCAGAAATTCCAATTAAGGCCATCCGATGTGGATTTTGTACCTCAGAGTTGCAGGCAGCCTAATTTATTGGGGCTTATCCTAAGATGGGCAATGCCCAAAGATATCGTTGCAGTCGGAATGCAAAATATATTAGCATACCCAAAACAAAATATCTTAAGGAGGGAAACGGGGTCAGATTGTTGAATTTGAAAAATCTGCTGAGTAATAGTAGAGGGGTCGCGTTTTCATTCCTCACAACTTAAAACCGGGATCCTTGTGCTGAATTCGTGTAAATTAACCTCAAGCTAAGAGCAGCAGATATTAACTTTTACCTGCTGTCCACCATGGTACTCGTGTCAACTGAGCAGGCGCTAACTGTCTGGTTCCATTCTTATTATTCACTTTTTTTGTTCAGGTTTTCTTCCCATGAAAAAGCCCAATGGCATTTCGGACAAATATAGAACTTACCCAAAATATCATCTTTTCCTATCACCAATTTGACACCGCAATGTGGACATACAACATTCATCGGAATACCTTTGGTATGATTCAGTTCAATTATCGTGCCAAAGATGGCTTCCAAGATCGTATTGGCGTAACTGACCTTTATTGAATGAAATACTTTTCTTTTTCAGCATACAAAAAGAGGGATATATTCGTAATTAGGGGATATTGCGTACCAGGTGGGTTAGATACCGCAGCATCAGGCAAGATGATGCTTTTCAAGGCGGTACCGGAGGGTATCGCGCGACAGGCCCAACAAACGCGCGGCTTTGCTTTTGTTGTTGCCCGCTTTTTCGAGGGCAGCTACGATATACTGACGTTCAAGCTCTTCGAGTACGATGCCGCCAGGCGGGATGGTGATTTGTTGAAGCGTTTGTGATGAGAGGGTTTGCGCCGGATGAGATATGGTGAGATCTTCAGGCTCAATAATGTCTTTTTCGATGAAAATCATCGCCCGCTCAATACAATTACTTAATTCTCTGACATTTCCAGGCCAAGAGTAATCGACCAATACAGCTTTGGCGTCTTCGGAAAAACACTTCACCTGCTTATTAAATTCAGTATTAAATAGCTTTAAAAGGTGTTCGGCAATTAAAAGGACATCATCTCCCAAATCTCTGAGAGGGGGGAGTTGGATCTGAACAACGTTCAGACGGTAGTAAAGATCTTCACGAAATGTTTTTTGTTTCAATCCTTTTTGCAGATCTTTGTTGGTGGCAGCGATAACCCTTGCATTTACATCAATCGATTTATTGCTTCCGAGTCGCCGTACTTTTTTGGTTTCCAGGACGGCTAATAATTTGGCCTGGATGTTCATGGACATTTCGCCGATTTCATCCAAAAAGATGGTGCCATTGAAGGCTTCCTCAAATAGCCCCGGCCGTGCGGTAATTGCGTGTGTAAATGCACCCTTTTCGTATCCGAAGAGTTCTGATTCGATCAGGTGTTCAGGCAGGGCAGCACAGTTAATGTGGACAAACGGTGCGTCCGTGGGCATGACGCTGTGGTGTATGATTCTAGCTGTCAGGTTTTTGCCGGTTCCCGTCTCTCCTAACAGCAAAACAGTCGCATTGGGAACGGTGCTCAATTTCTGAACGGAGTCTCGTATATTCTGTATCGCTGCAGAATTACCCAATAAGGAATTGCTAAGAAATTTTCTACGAAATTCTTGATTGCGTTGGTACAAAAACAAATCGTAGCGTTGCTGGTTAAACTCCCTGAGGGCTTGCGCGTGGTTTGTGATGTCCTCGATGATTAAAAGTCCGCGCTGCGGTGTTTCATTGCTTAAAATGACCAAATTGAGGTATTTTTCCTGACCGTTTTTATCCGTCCGGTTAATATAATCCAGGCGATAATCGCCTGTTTGAGTCGCTATAATTTGCTGAATGAAATCTTCAGTCCCGATCAATTCTGGAAAGAGGCTCAAAACGTCGTCTTCATGTCTCGAAAAGCCCAAGGCGTTGATAATTTGCATGGCGATATCATCTATGGAAACGACATGGAACGCGGGATCAAATTCAAGGGCCCCTAAATTCTTGCTTTGTAAAAATTGTCCTAATATCGTATCCATGGCTTATTTCCCGATCAAGGCCGATAATTTCAGGAAGGCGTTTTCAACTTGTTCGCCTGTTTTCGCACTAGTCGTAAGAAAATGGGTTGAAAATGATTCGGCAGTCTCACTCAATTCATTGACCGTTTTTTGATTGCCCTCGAAAATATCTAATTTATTGCCGACGATTAATAGTTTTGCATCAGGATTTACGGACAAAAATTCATTACAGGTCGCAGTTAGGCTGCCCAAAGTATCGGGGCGAGTCAGGTCCGTTACGGCGATTGCGCCTGATGCGCCTCGCAAGTAACTGATCGTAACCCTATCAAATTTATCCAATCCGGCCATATCCCATATAAGAAAGATGTGCTGAAGCATTTCACCGCTTTCAGGATTTTGAATGGGTGGTAATATTTTTTGGCTGATCCTTACCCCGATGGTTGTTAAATATTTTTCATCAAATCGATCATAGACAAAGCGCTCAATCAGGCTTGTTTTGCCGACTGCAAATGAGCCAAGCAAACATATCTTTTTTTTGAGCAATGCCATCAAGATTCCCCCCAAGTGCGTTAAAACCAGACTTGGAATTCGCTTTTACACCACTTTGTCTTCAGGTCTCGGGCCTGTTATGCGAATTGCTCGACGTGCCCAAAACGCAATCCCTTTCTTATGATCGGTGACCCAGACAACCTTGACCCGTAAGCAGAGGTGCAGCTGGCGGTATCGAATTAGCCATAGCAAATTTTGTTTTGTATCTCAACTGCTTAATTTTTCTTGCAAAGTTTAAGCCTTTGGCTTAAATGTATTTTAGATTGCTGGTGCACGGCATTATTTGCTGCATCTGGGACAATAGAAGTTCTCTAACTTCAAGGAAAGGAGCAAAACGGTGACGACAGCCAAGAAAAAAACCGGTCAAATTTCTTCAAAAGATAAAACCGCAACTGCCTGCCCTGAGGGTAGCCGATTGCAGGACTGTGCTCAAGAAGCTTCAGAGACGCAAAGTGTCGACAAGATCAGAGAAATTCTTTTCGGCAACCAAATGAAAGATTATGACAAACGCTTTGCCAGTATGAAAAATCATCTGCAGAAACAAATCAAAGAATTACGTGAAGAGAGTCAATCACGCTTGGATGCTATCGAGATTTACATTAAGAAGGAATTTGATGCTCTCAATGATCGACTTAAAACTGATCAATCCGAGAGGAATGAGTCAGCACAAAAAATATCCAAGGAAATCAAAGACACCACCAAAAGACTTGCTCGGCGTATTGAACAGCTCCAAGATAAACAAAGCAATGAAGCAAGTAACGTTCAACAGCAGCTTCTGAATTTATCGAAAGATCTTTCCAAAGAAATTCAAAAAAGTCACAAAGAATCTTCCAAAACGCTTTCGCAGGCCGTAAAAGAGCTAAATGAGGAAAAAGTCGCGCATACAACCCTGTCTGAGATATTGATGGAGCTGGCCATACGGACATCCGATGATTTCGCGAATAAAATTGATCTTGAGACCAAAAGGCTGAAGAATGAGTAATTCGAGCTCTGATAAAAATACGGAAAGGCCTTCGGAAAAATTGGTACGATCCCAGAATGATTTAGACGAAATCCGAGAACTGATAATAGGCCCTTTTCAGTCTCAGCTCGATGAATTGCAAAGGCGAATGGATACGCCGCAACTGCGGGCAAAGGATGTCAGCAGCGTTTTACCGGAAGCCATTTCGTTGCGATCTTCCGAGGATAAAAAAATCGAAATGGCGCTAGAACCCATCACCGAAGCTGCAATTAAATCCTCCATCAAAAAAGACCGCCAAGTTTTGGTCAATGCGCTTTTTCCCGTCATGGGACCCGCCATTCGCAAGGCCATTGCCTCTGCCATCCAGTCCATGATTCAGGGCTTCAATAAATTGCTTGAAAACAGTATTTCAACCAGAGGTCTGAAATGGCGACTGGAGGCTTTGCGGACAGGTAAAACGTTTGCGGAAGTTGTGTTTCTGCACACGCTGGAATATCAGGTCGAACAACTTTTTCTAATAAACAGGGATTCCGGCTTGGTGCTTCAACACGTGGTCGCAAATACAGTGGTTTCGCAGGATCCGGAATTGGTTTCTGGAATGTTGACTGCGATTAAGGATTTCGTGCAGGATTCATTCGGCACTGAAA
>JASFTL010000216.1:0-6708 GCA_050053555.1 Desulfobacterales bacterium | reverse complement strand
GCCGCCAGCCGTCTAAAATCGGTTACGGCCACACCGCTAAAAAACAATGTGATCGTCAATGTCAGCGCCGATGGGGCCATCAAAGATTATAAATCCTTTACCATCGACGGTAAAGCGCCCCGGATCGTATTTGACATGTACAAAATCAAAAGCCCCTTTAAAAAGGAGCAGCGCCTGCCCGTTAAATCCAAATGGGTCAAACAGGTCCGTCATTTCGGTTATCCGGACAAGGTTCGGTTGGTGCTGGATACACATAAGATTTATCTGGATAAATATACGGCCTCTGCCACAGATAAGGGGCTTCTGATTCATGTCGGCAAAGTACCGGCGGCAGCGCCGAAAGAAAGCCCAAAGCCGGTCAGTAGAGACAAAGAAAAGGTGGTGGTCGCCCAGAAAGTAACCCAACCCAAAGCCGCTGCCCCGGCCAAACCGGGTAAACCTGCCTGGGTGAATCGTATCGATTTTTCCAGCGAGGAAGCCGGACGCTCATCGTTGATCATCGGAACGACGGTTCCGATCCAATACGATCTCAAAAAAGTGGCCGCTAAGCGGCTACACCTTAGACTCATCAATACAAGTCTGCCGGACTATCGCAAGCGGGCATTGATCACAACTCGATTTGAAAGTGCGGTGGATCGCGTGACTCCCATCCAGACCGCCGAAATGAAAGGTGACTCGCTGATCACTATCGAATTGCGCGAGGCGGTTCCCTACTTTGTCGATCAAGAAGACAACACGCTGCGAATTAATTTTTCGGCCTCCTCCATTCCTCCGAAACCATACGAGGATGCAGATCTGCCGGAATGGAAAAAAGTTCTAGCCGAAGCTGCCGTTGCACCTCCAAAGAAAGTTGAAAAGGACAAACTCCCAGAAGTAAAAACGGCTGAAAAAAAACCTGAGGCAAAAATTCCGGCCGAAAAAGTCGCCGCTGCGGATCGGCTACAGACTTCCGAGCAGCGCCTGGCGCAGATGTTGCCGGAAAAGAAATATACCGGCGAAAAGATTGCGCTTGATTTCTTTGACACCGATATTAAAAATGTTTTCCGAATCTTGCGGGAAATCAGCGGCAAAAACTTTGCAATTGACAAAAACGTCACTGGAAAAGTCACCCTGACGTTAGAACGACCGGTACCCTGGGACCAGGTGCTCGATCTGGTGTTGAAAATGAACCAGCTGGGCATGACCATGGAAGGCGATATCATCCGCATTGCCACCCTCAGCACACTGGCACAGGAAGAAAAACTCAAGCAGGCCCAATTAAAAGCCGCACAGGCCGCCCGAAAACAGGCAGAAGCACTTGAACCGCTTTTTACCGAATACATTCCGATCAGCTATTCGAACGCCACAACCGAAGTATTGCCTCATATTGAGGCCATCCTTACAGAAGGCCGCGGCAAAGCCAATGTAGATGCGCGCAACAATCAGCTCATCATCACCGATACGGCCGTCAAAATTCAGCAGGCCAAACAGATCGTCCAAAAGATTGATACGGTCACACCCCAGGTCATCATCGAAGCGCGAGTTGTAGAGGCCAGCACGGATTTCTCAAGGGAAATCGGTTTCGACTGGGGTAACGTCAGCCTAGGCGCAGTCGACATTCCGGGTACCAGTCTTGAATTTGGCCCCACCTCCTTTACGACGAACAATATCCCCCTTCTCTTTGCAGACAACGCATCGCTCGCGTTTAACCTTTTGAAAACCTCCGGAACACCGTTTTCCATCGTCGACGCACGGCTGGCCGCCGCAGAGGCCGAGGGCAAAACCAACATCATTTCCTCACCCAAAATTGTCACGATGGACAACAAAAAGGCCAAAATCAAGCAGGGGGAGGAATTCCCCTACGAAGAGCGCGATTCCTCTGGCAATGCCACGGTGCGGTTTAAGGATATCGATCTGTTACTGGAAGTTACGCCTACGGTGACACCGGATAATCGCATTTCAATGACCATCTTTGTCACCAAAAATGAGATCTCCCAGCTGACGGCTCAGGGACCTGCATTATCGACCAATGAAGTCGAAACTGAAATTTTAGTTGATGATGGAGATACGATTGTCATCGGCGGCATTCTGAAATCAACGGTCGTATGGAACGAAGACGGAATCCCCGGATTACGCAAAATGGGCGTTCTGGGCTGGCTGTTTAAATTTCAGCAGGAAACCGATGAAAAAGACGAATTGCTGATATTTATAACGCCCCGTATCGTACAGCTGGAACAAAAGCGTCTGTAAACAGACCGCAAACCGATAACTTCATTAAGCCTCTCAGAAGATAGCACATAAAAAAATGCGAATCCGGATTGAGAAATTTCATTAACCGGATTCGCATTTTTTTTAGAAGAGGGCTTTGACTTCTTCGGCCCCCTCCTCCGCCTGGTCCGCCAGGGAAGAATCCGGTGCCAGCTCGACGACTTTGCGATAGGAATTATAGGCCTTTTCAAATTCCAGTGCCAGCTGATAGGCTTTGGCCAGCTGAAAATGAATCGCCGGCGAATCCGGGGCTTTACGGACCGCTCTTTCCAGCTTTGCCACCGCCTGCGGTATGCGTCCCATGCCAATATAGGTGCGCGCCAGACCCTGCAGCGCCGTTGTAAAATCGGGCTTTACGCTCAGGGCTTCCAAATAATATTTTTCCGAAAGCTCCAGGTCTTTTTTGTAATAATAGGCATTGCCCAGGTTGGAATACCCGTAATGCGGCGTCCCGTAGAGAATATCACTGACCACTTTTTTATAATAGAAAATGGCCTGATCCCAGTCCCCTTTGCCGGCATACGCATTTCCCAAACTGTTGATGGCCTCTCCGTAATCGGGTTTCAGATTCAGGGCTCTTTTAAAGTGCACGATGGCCGGGTCATAATGTTTTTTGCTTAAGTAAACGAGACCCAGGTCATATTGCAGCAGATGGTCATCCGCATATTTCACTTCCGCCTTTTTAAATTCCTTCATGGCCAGCGATAGATTGCTCTGCTGTAGATAGGCTTCGCCAACTCGCCTGTAAGCTTCCGATTCCTTCTTATTTTGCTCAGCTGTCGTTGTTGCGCACGCTGCCAGGACAACGATTAAAAAAAACCATCCAATGTAAACTAACCCATTTCGTTTCATTATCGATTACCTCAATTTATTAAAATGACTCATTCGGTAGTTTAAGACTTGCGCCACGAACCCGTGCGGCGATATTTAGCGTTTTCTAAGATCCAAAATACCGGCAATCTCATCGGAAACCCGGCGCACAAAATTTGTAAAATCATCACCGCTTAAGGGTTTACCGGGTGCCGGTAGGCGTTCGAGGCCCTGGGGCTGAACATACACAGGCGCATTGATTAAATCCGAATCGGGTTTGATGTTAAATTCTGCGGGAAACTGCTGTTCAAAATACATCTCTTGAAATTCCGCGAATTTAAGTGCATGGGCGGTGGACTTGATAACAGCGATATCATTTTTAGTCGTGATTCCAAGATGATTGGCCTCTACCAATCCCGCCAACGCCTCGCCCCCGTGGGTGCAGGCAATGTGTCCGTTGCGGTTGGCGGTGATTTCCCAATCCATAATGTCCTGCTCGGCAACTTCAACAAAAAAAACCCTCTGGCCGCCGGCCAGTTGATTGTATTTTTCCACCAGATGAATCACCCGGGGCATGGAGACCGGATTGCCGATCATTGCTGCCTGCGCCACACTGGGTTTAACAGTAAGGGGCTTAAATTTGCGTTTTTTGCTGTCCGGTTCCAGATAGTAGCGGTAGACCGGATTGGCATGTTCAGACTGCACCCCTAAAATTTTAGGAAGCCCGTTGATCACGCCGGCTTCAAAAAATTTTATAAACCCACTCATCACCGCAGTGATATTACCGGCATTGCCGATGGGCACCACCACCGCCATATTCGACACTTCATATTCAAACTCCTGGGCAATTTCATAGCAGTATGACTCCTGTCCCAGAATCCGCCAGGCATTTTTTGAATTCAAAAGCGCCACATTGTAACCTTCCGACAACGCCTCGACCACCTTCATGCAGTCATCAAACACACCCGGAATTTCAAAAACCCTCGCACCGCTCCCTAATGGCTGGGACAGCTGCTGGGGAGTTACCTTTTTGTGGGGCAACAGCACGGCGGATTTAATATGCGGTGTCAGATAAGAAGCATACAGAGCGGCAGCAGCGGAGGTGTCACCCGTTGAGGCACAGATGGCCAGCACATCAGACAGCTTTCCCTTTTTAACCATGGCGTTAATATAACTCAAAGCGCTGGCCATGCCCCGATCTTTAAAAGAGGCGCTGGGATTTTGACCATCATTTTTAAAATAAAACTGCAGCCCGACCTTTTCCTGCAAAAAAGGATTCGCTTCGACCACCGGTGTATGACCTTCACCCAAGTATACGACTGCATCCAGTGAAATGACAGGGCCGATAAACTCATGATACCGATAAATGCCTTTTAGGGCCGCAATGTTGAGCATCCGACGATAGTCAAATATACGCCGCCAGGTTGTGCCCGCAATTTTGGTTAATCGTTTGAAATTCAGATCATGGATTAACAGGACCTGACCACAATCCGGGCATACATAGATAAGCTCTTCAATGCCAAATTCGTGGCCGCAGCCCAGGCAGCGGTAAATCAGCTGGCCGGTGTGCTGCGGAAGGATTTCGGAACGAACGTCACTTGGCAAATCTTCGAGTTTCACGGTTTTATTCTATCCATTCCCCCCATATAGGATTGAAGTACATCGGGGATAAGAACCGATCCATCAGCCTGCTGAAAATTTTCGAGAATCGCCGCCACGCATCGTCCGACAGCCAGCCCGGAACCGTTTAGCGTATGGACGAGTTCGGTGCCTTTTTTGCTCTTTCTCTTGAAACGGATATTAGCGCGACGGGCTTGAAAATCTTCAAAATTACTGCAGGAGGAAATTTCCCGATACAGTTCTTGAGCCGGCATCCAAACCTCGAGATCGAACGTTTTTGCGGCCGAAAACCCCAGATCACCCGTACACAGCTCGATCACCTGATACGGAAGTTTAAGCTCCACTAAAATAGATTCTGCATTCTGTAGCAAGGTTTCAAGCTCGTGATAGGAGGATTCCGGGGTGGTGAACTTTACCAGTTCGACCTTGTTGAACTGGTGCTGGCGGATAAGCCCTCGAGTATCTTTGCCGTATGAGCCGGCCTCCGATCGAAAACAAGGTGTATAGGCCGTATAACAGATCGGTAACTGTGCTTCATTCAGGATCTCGTCCTGGTGAATGTTGGTAACCGGCACTTCTGCCGTAGGAATAAGGTAGTAATCCCAGTCCCTGAGCTTAAATAGATCCTCCTCAAATTTTGGCAGTTGGCCGGTATGCGTCATGGACTGTCGATTCACCATAAAGGGCGGCAACGTTTCTGTATATCCGTGGGAAAGGGTATGCATATCGAGCATGAAATTAATCAGCGCTCTTTCCAATCTGGCACCGGCCCCGAAGTAAAGCGGAAATCTTGCCCCTGCAATTCTGGCAGCGCGTTCAAAATCAAGAATGCCGAGATGAGCGCCGACCTCCCAGTGCGGCTTGGGATCGAACGTAAATGTCGGTGGCTCTCCGACTGTTTTAATGACCGGATTTTCCGATTCATCTTTGCCGACCGGAACCGTAGAATGAGGAATGTTCGGCAATCCCAATAAAATGCTGTCGAGCTTTTCTTGAATTCCACCAAGCGTTTTTTCCATCTCTTTAATCTTTGATGAAACATCGCGCATCTGGATCACAACGGCATCAGAATCTTTCCCGGCCTTTTTCATTTCGGCAATCTGGTCGGAAACGACGTTACGCTGGTGTCTCAGGGCTTCAAGCTCCTGCAAAATCGATCGACGCTCATCGTCACAGGTTTTAAAGGTATTAAGATCTGCCGCTTGACCCCGTGCATCCAAAGCATTTTTAAGCGTGTCCAAATTTTGTCTGACGAACTTGATTTCCAGCATTTTTTTCCTTATAATAAAGGGTTGCGGATCGTGTTGAAATTTTTGCCACCGGGGTGGACGGATGAGCGAAATACTGGCGCAATTAGCATGCTAAAGCTATATAGTCAATGACTATTGACGATTAACTTCGCTGACTTAATTCTTATAAAAAATAACCATCGATTAACGGAGAACTCATATGGAGGAAATTCAGCTTAAAAAAAATGAACTTCGTGAAGAAATCGCCAAAAAAGTTGCAGAGCTCCCCGCTAAAGAAATTGCTGAAAAAACAAAAGCCATCGAAACCAGGCTTTTTGATTTTGCGAACTTTCTGGAATCAAAAATTGCGCTAATGTATATTCATAACAGCAGTGAAGTCCAAACCGGTAATATCCTCAGGCGCGCATATGATTACGGCAAAATTGTTGTTTTGCCGGCTTTTGATACTGAAAATTTTGAAATGACCCCCTTCAAAGTGGACAAGCTCGATAAAGATCTACAGGAAGGGCCACGCGGCATTCTGCAGCCGGACGAGACCCGATGCAAGGTCGTACCGATTGAGCGCATCGACATCGCCATCATTCCAGCAATCGCTTTAGATGAGAAAGGTGGTCGCATCGGTTCCGGAGCAGGATACTACGATCGACTCATTCCCAGACTGGCGATCACCACCCGCAAGGTTGCCCTTGCTTTTGAACAACAGATCGTCCCCCAGGTTCCCATCGAGTCTCACGACAAGCATGTCGATATTATTATCACCGAAGAACGCGTGATATATAAA
>JASFTL010000215.1:0-6733 GCA_050053555.1 Desulfobacterales bacterium | reverse complement strand
GGTGAGCCGTTTCCTGAAGTATTGCCATGGTGAGCCTTTCCGAAATCAGCAAACTATCTAGTGTTGTGTCCCATAAAAATGTTATAAAAGTCGTGTGGTATATTTTAGTTCAGTTGAGGTCTTTAAGCAATACAATGTCTGTGGTTTCAGGTGTCAGTGTTCAGGTGTCAGCATTTTGGCCGCTGGCTTCTATCCTGCGGCTGCTGGCCAGTCGCCGGGGGCCTGACACCCGAAACCTGAAACCGATTTATCCCTGACACCTAAAAAAACGACGAATTCACATAGATAAAATCAATCCGTGTTTTGTAAATTATTTGCGGGACGTAACACTAGAACCCATCGGTTCAACAAATATCCGCATCTTACCCCCGCAAACATCTCCCTCACGGGTTCCGATATCATCGGTTAGATTTATTTCTACAAGTTCCGGTTTACGGGTGGTCAGAATCGATCGCAGCGCTGCACTGCGAACTTCGCTTTCACCGCAACCGCCGCCCACGGATCCGTAAAGGGTGCCGTCGGCACAGACGATCATTTTAGCACCGGTTTCACGCGGCGTGGAACCGGCGGTGTCAACGACGGTGGCCAAACAAACCTCAATCCCCTGATCTTTGAGTTCGGCAAGTTTTTGATAAATCTCTATATCATTCATAAGTTAATTCCTACGGCAGCACGAAGGGTTTTGGCCTGTGCCGGACCTTTGCGGCGCACACATACCAGTTCAGAAACGATCGATAATGCAATTTCTTCGGGTGACTCGGCGCCGATGGGTAGACCGATGGGCGTGAAGACTTTATTAAGATGCTTTTTGGAAATCCCTTGTTTTTCAAGAATTTCAAGAACAATGCGAACCCTTCTGCGGCTGCCGATCAGGCCGACATACGCAAGCTTCTTTCCCAGGATCTCCATCAGACAATCCACGTCATGCACGTGACCACGGGTGATCACCACCACATACGTGGATGGTCCTAAGGCCATCTCCCGCAACGCCAGGCTAAAATCATCGGCAATCACTTCACAGTCCGGAAAACGCAAAGGATTCGCAAAGTCGGCGCGGTCGTCCAGCACAGTCACCCGGAAGCCGACACGGCGCGCAAAGCGGGCTAAAGGGACGGCGATATGGCCGGCACCGCAAACAACCAGCCGGGCGTCGGCGCTAAGAATATCAACAAAGGCCTGAACCCCATCGTCAATTTCAACCAGCTGCCGCTGCTTTTTTTTGAAAGCCTCCAGCGCCAGCTCGCTTAGTTTTGTATCCAGCGATTCGATTCCCAAACTGCCTTCCAGGGACCCATCTTCCCGTACGATGACTTTTCGACCGGCTTGCACATTGGAGAGGGTTGAAACCACAACCGTTGCCAGGCAAAAAGTGATTTCTTTTTCCATCAAGTCAGCTGCTCGGGCCATAATGTCCATAAATACCTCTTTAGAAGCTATTTCAAAAATGCGTCTAAATGTCCGGGGCTGTGTTGTCCCGTGAATTGAAATACTCACGTACTCCATGGACGCTCCGTTATCAATTCACGGGCCGCCTTGCCTGCTGAACACATTTATTTATTAAATATGAGGTGCGAAATCCCGCTTTAAGCAGGGAAAACTGACCCACATTTTGGAAACAGCTTTTAATTAAGCTAATCATAAGAAAAAAACAATGCAATTGAGTGTCCATTTTGTAAATAAATTCCTGCGGCATACACTATCACTCTTCGGATCAGATAATTTCTGACCTTAAAGATGTACCCGCAACTTGAAAAAAGTCAATTTAGATGTTGGGGGTCATAACCTATCCATCGCTATTTTGTTTCAAAAAAAAGCTAAAGTTTATTTAAAACTGACGGATATAAATATCGGGGATACCAGGTTTTGATCGCCAATAGATCTTGTCCTGCGAAAACATTTTGTTTTGTTATCGGCAAATCCACGACCATTCGGTTTGAATTTCCGCCAATTTTATCGAGCCTGGGGGGCTTGCGATGTGTAAAGATCTTTACCGATTCATTTTTCTACTGATGCTTGCGGCTTTCGTCTGCTTGATTGGCGGCTGCAACTCGATCCCGATTCCAGAAGAAAAAAGAAACTACGTTGGCACATGGGAAGGTGTTGGTTTTCATTTAACCATAACCGACGATGGGAGCGTCGATTACAGGCGGGTTAACGGTAATTATACAAAAACTCTAACCGGTCCCGTAAAAAGTTTCGAAGGAGATAACTTTGTCGTCGGTGTGCTCTTTATCACCACAACCTTTGAGGTCCAGCATCCACCTTATAAAGAAGGAGATGAATGGCTGATGGTGGTTGACGGAGTTGAACTCATTAAGGTTGCCGGACCGATTATCTGACCATTAAAAACAAGTGTAACGCTAACGGTTAGTTTGTCTCTCTATTGTCGGATGAGGTTATTTTCTCATCCATTTTCCTCCTTAACTCAACGGCTCATCATCGTGATGAGCGATGCGTACGAAGTCGAACGCTGTATTTACGGGCACAAGATCGACTCGCACGTTTGGGCAGTTCGTAAGAAGACGGACTGCCCCTTTGTATTCTGTAATTGTCTTTCTTATTTTCTTCTTGCACATTCCTAAAATCTGCTAGATAAGAGAATGCAATACGTTGATAACCATGTCGCCTGAACTCGTCTTGAAAGAAAGGATCCAGGTTATGGAGATCACTTACCGCACCGCTAAAAAACCGGATTGTATGCTGATAGCAGAAATGATCGATATCGCCTCCGGCGGCGTCGTTGAGTTTCTTTTTCATGATCTCATGCCGGAGCACACCCCGGTGCAAATCGTTGCCCATAATCTGGAGCGCAGCCAGGAAGCCCATACTTACAAAAATGCAATTGTTGCCGAAGCCGATGATCGGATCGTAGGTATGGCGTTGTCCTTTCCGTCCCATTTTCATGAAGTCACGGCTGAAATGAGACAATATTTTCCTGCGGAACGGCTGGAACACCTAAGTGATTTTTACGCTGCCCGGGTCGAGGATTCTTTTTTTTTTGGATGCCTTATGCGTGGACCAAAGGTTGCGCAGAAAGGGTATCGGAAGTCAACTTATATCTCTGACAAAGAAAAAAGCCAAACAAAACGGTTTTGATACCCTTAGTCTTATCGTATTTGCCGATAATAAAGAGGCTTTAGGTGTTTATTACCAACATAAATTCGAAATCGTTGCGCCGGTTGAACTTAATTTCCATGAGCGTATTCCGCATAAAGGCGGCTGTTATTTGATGAAAAGCCACATCGACAAGTCACTAAAAACCAACTGAGGCAGGATCGTATGAACCCATCCAGCATTGACCTTTCGCCGCTAAGATCCCAGTTTCCGGCCTTGCAGCAAGCCGATGCGAACGGCCGTCCTTATGTGTATTTTGATGGCCCGGGCGGCACCCAGGTGCCGCAACGGGTCATGGATGCCATGGCCGACTATTTCGTGAAAGCCAACGCAAATTGCGGCGGTCCATTCATTACCAGTCGCCGCAATGATGATATCATCGAACAGGCCCGAACGGCCATGGCTGATTTTTTTAACGCCCTTTCGGCAACTGAAATTGTCTTCGGCGCCAACATGACATCGCTTACCTTCAGTTTCAGCCGCGCGATCGGCCGCATGTTGCAGCCCGGCGATGAGATAATCGTCACTCACCTGGATCATGACGGCAATATCGCCCCCTGGACGGTTTTGGAAGAAAACGGAATCATCATCAAATGGGCTGATTTCAGGCGCGAGGACTGCCGCTTGGATCTGGATCATCTGGCTTCGCTGCTGAATGCTAAAACCAAATTAGTGGCTGTTGGCTATGCATCCAATGCGGTCGGCACGATCAATCCAATTGCCGAAATAGCGAAAATGGTTCATGCCGCCGGGGCCTGGTTATGGGTGGACGCGGTTCATTACGCGCCCCATGGTCCTATCGATGTCCAGCGCGACGGCTGTGATTTTATGGTTTGTTCGGCATACAAATTCTTTGGACCCCATGTGGGAGTGCTGTGGGGTCGGCTGGATTTACTCGAACAAATGACCGCTTACAAGGTAAGGCCGTCGAAAACCACCGCCCCTCATAAGTTTGAAACCGGCACCTTAAACCACGAAGGTTTGGCCGGTGTCAGCGCTGCCATCGATTATCTGGCTGAAATGGGACGTCATTTCGGCAACCGGCTACCCTCGACGGGTATGGATGCATACAATAAATATAGCGGTCACCGCCGGGAATTAAAGCAGGCGATGGGTGCTATTATGATGTATGAAATGCCGATGTTTGAAAAGCTGCTGACCGAGATCCAAAATATACCGGGAATGCAAATTTACGGCATTACGGATCCGGAGGAATTTGATCAACGCTGTCCCACGCTGGCCTTTACCCGGAAAGGCTTTACACCTTCGCAAATCGCCGAACACCTCGGCCATCAGGGGATTTTTGTCTGGGATGGCAACTACTATGCCCTGGCGGTCACGGAAAGACTGGGGGTGGAAGATTCAGGGGGAATGGTTCGGGTCGGCCTTGCCCATTACAATACCGAAGAAGAAATCAATCGTCTGATAGCGGCGTTGAAAAAGATGTAAATAAGATCATTCCGGCGCAGTAACACCGATTTCTGTTAATAAATCCTCCGGTACCGGAAGACCATTGTCTGATTTGATCTCAGAAAATACCAAAAAGGTCTCCGATTTACCGAATCCCGGTAAAGCAGCAATGTTCTCTTTGACCAGCTTGCCGAGCTGATCCAGATTAGCGATGAATACGTGCAGCAGGTAGTCGAAACGTCCGGTGAGATGATAACATGCACGGATGTGAGGTGTTTTACGAATGCTGTCTTCAAATTGGCGAATGACTTCCTTTTCATGACGAGATAAGGTCACCGAAATAAACGCCTGAACGTTGAGCCCCATTTTTTTGGGATCGATGCTGGCACGATAACCCTGCAAAACCCCGGATTCTTCGAGACGACGGATGCGCTCCATCATCGTGGAAGGCGCAACCCTGAGTTCGCGCGCCAGTTCCGCATTTTTCTTGCGCCCGCTGGTTTGCAGCGCTTTTAAAATTTTCAAATCAAGCAAATCCATAATCACATTCCTTAAATTAACAGAACTCACCTGAAGCAAACTCAAGAATAGTAGATCACGTCTCCCGCTAAAGCGGGATTTCACATCGGATCTTAAAAATATAGGTGTTCGTCAAAGCGCGGCGAGAACCGATTCGAAAGTAGAGCATACACGTTAGTATTCGAGCATTTCGAATCGGTTTTATGCACACCTTAGTGTTTATAGAAATAGATGTGTAATCCATTTATCCTGGATAACACAGCCCTTGGGCGTTAGATGCATTTTTGAGTTTGCTTCTAATTATTTAAACGTTTTTTGATTAGCTTCCCCAATTCGGCCACGGCCGCTTCGATCACCGATTCGCTGGATTGAGAGTAAGACAGCCGAAAAGTATTCTTCCCGCTTTGATCGATGAAAAACGGTTCGCCGGCCACAAAGGCCACATTATGTTTCACAGCATCGGCTAAAAGCTCGGAAGCATCCAATCCACCGGGCAGTGTGACAAAAATAAAAAACCCACCGGCGGGTCGATTCCACTGCGCTTCGGCCGGAAAATGGGTCTTAAGTTGTGCAAGCATAACGTCGCGTTTGCGCCTATAGTACTGGTTGTTCAGTTCAATTCTTTTTTCGAGCAGGCCGCAGCGAATAAATTCCAGCAGAATATACTGGGCCAGGGAATTGGTGGCGACATCTACAAACTGTTTGGCAACGACCATTTTGCGGACGACATCGGGTTGGCCTATGCTCCAGGCTAACCGCAAACCGGGTGCAAAGGTTTTGGAGAAAGAACGCATGTGAATCACACGACCGGCGCTATCAAGAGCTATCAGTGAAGGCAGGTGATCGCCTTCAAAACGCAGATCACCGTAGGGATCATCTTCAAAAATAACCAGATCATAGGTGGCAGCCAGTTCGATGAGATGCTTGCGACGTTTTTTTGAGAGCGTTGCGCCGGTGGGGTTCTGGAAGTTGGGAATTACATAGATTCCTTTGACCCGTTTGCCACTGTTTTTTAAAGCCTGCAACTGATTCGCCACCTGACGGGTGTTGATCCCCTCATCATCAATCTCCACACCCCGCAATTCACCGCAGCATGCCATAATCGAACCGGTACCGCCGAAATAGGTCGGCATCCCCACTAAAACCACATCGTCAGGATCGATCATCACCCGACAGGCCAGATCCATGCCTTGTGCCGAGCCGTGGGTGAGCAGAATGTGATCCGGTGTGCATTCAATACCGTAACGCCTGCCGGCCAGGTTGGCCAGTTCTTGGCGCAAATCGGCCAGTCCTTCGGTAGTACCGTACTGCAAGACCTGATCCGCATTTTTGCTAAGCAGCTCGGCGGCGATGCGTCTGATGTCTTTGCCGGGAAAAACAGCCGGGTCGGGCCAACCGCCGGCCAGGGATTTCATATCCGGAAGGTCGACCAGTTTGCTGATTTCGCGGATGGCCGATGGCACCGCACAACAGGCGCTTTTGGAATAAAGATGCGCGAGGCTTGATGTTTGCATGATAAACCTCACTCACATGAAACTATTGGCAGAGCCGATGAAGCCATTTCTGCATGTTAGAGAATATACCGTTAAAGTTTCGATATAATTTAATTATAGTTGAATTTTATTTGATAATCAACTTATTTAACAGATTTTTGTTCGATCACTAGCTTGTTTTTTTCTAGATTCTTTAT
>JASFTL010000214.1:0-6839 GCA_050053555.1 Desulfobacterales bacterium | reverse complement strand
GGTTTTTCATTTCTTTATTCCTTTTTAAAATTTATCCTAAGGGCTGCCCGATGCCGGCGGCTTTCAAGGCTGCTTCGTCGGGGCCCCGTCCTGCACAGCATCCCGCCAGTTTACCATCAACGGCCACCGCCGGGACTGATTTTACGCCAAGGCCTTTGGCACGATTGGCAACTCCCGGGTCATTCATATCCAGGATGTTCACCTCACAATCCGAACAGGCTAAATTTTGTACCATCTTGACGGCCTCCTGGCATGCGGGACAGCCGACGCTGAAAATCTCAATTTTACGTTTGGTTGGCATTTTTTGCCTCCCTGGGGACAGCGTTTGTTTAATGTATCTAGAATCGGGCAGTCACCTATAGGCCCTTTTCCGGTACATTTGCTGACCAGATTTAAGAGCGCTTCGCGTATTTGGCGGAGGTCTGCTATTTTGTGTTCGACATGCTTAATTTTAGCTTCAACTCTGGCTTTCATATCGCCACAGGTTTTTCCCGGTTCCATCCTTAATGATAGGATTTCTAAAATTTCTCTCAATGAAAAGCCAAGCACTTGAGCGCGTTTAATGAATTTGGTTCTGGCGATGTCTTCTTGCGAGTATTGTCGGTATCCGGAAGCATTGCGGGGTGGTTCAGGAATCAGCCCTCGCCGCTCATAATAGCGGATGGTTTCTAAATTAACGCCTGCTTCCCTGGCCAGCTGGCTGATTGTCATTTTTCTCATATTTTTATCCTTATTCATAGTATAAACCCTGTACCTGGGTACAGGTCAAGGCGGATCAATAATTTACGGAATAAAAAATCTAACCAGGGATCTGCTTCTAGTAGAGAATATGGGTCATCTAAAGAAGGCCGTGCTTAATTATCGGCAAAAGAGCTGGAATTGACCCGAAAAAATTGTAATCATACTATTCTATTTTCGTCTTATTAACAAAGACAAAATACGCCTGCCTTTACACGGATGATGCCAATTAGATGCGAAAATAGTAACTGCTGCTCAATTCTTTCCGGGCCGGTGGTTCGTTTATCGAATTTCATATGAGGTGAGCTAAATGAAAATGAAGCGCCAGACCCTGTTTCAGAAAAAAATATTTACCGCGTACGCTATGATCGCTGTAATCATGTTTTTACTGTCCGTGATGCATGGTTTGCTTGCATCGGATACACCCATTGGAATTCAAACAGCCAGGGCCGAATCTCATTTGGGCATTCTCGGTCAGCAAGCTCCAGACCTGAACTTAAACGACTGGATTGACGGGGATGGGAAAAAGATGGATCCGGTCAGGCTGAGCGCCTACAGGGGCAAGGTCATTTACCTTTATTTCTGGCAGGATTGGTGACCGGGATGTCAAAGGTTTGGGTTCCCAAGCCTAAAAAAATTGACAGAGATATTTAAAGACAGTGATCGCGTCCGGTTTTTGGCCGTACAGACTGTTTTTGAAGGGTACAGTTTCAATTCTGAGGATAAGCTGAGGAAAAACCAGTTAAAATATGATCTGAAGACCCCCATGGCACATGCAGCCGGTAATCCTAAAAAACTTACCATTCCGGAGATAATGAGAAAATATCGGTCGGGCGGAACGCCCTGGACCGTCATTATCGACCCCCAAGGAAAGGTTATTTTTAACCAATTTCATATCGAAGCAGACCGTGCAGCCGAGTTGATAAACGCCATTTTATCAAAATATGAATATTGAAAGCAGATAAAGCCTGTGGTCAATATGCGGTTCAGCAATCGGCTTGCCGTTTTTCCATAATTGAATAAATAAAAAAGACCTGGATTTTGCGGTGCCCCTTACAAAGGGGAAAATTTCAGGCTGCTGTATAGAAAATAGGAATGATTTTTGAAATTGAAAGGATTAGGCAGTAGCGGCGGGCTTTGAATAATCCATAGAATCGAAATAAGAAGATCGGTTATGGCGACAAACGCTTTATAGACTTTCTTCTGATTCCACCAAATAAAATAACCTGCAGGCCCAGAATAAAATAGATGATGTCCCGAACGATGGTTATTTCCGGGGTTTCGGTATGTCCACCTTCGCCGGCAGAAAAACACCCGCAATGAAATTCGTGGCCCCGGATCAGATTGAAGGACAGCACCACGATAAAGGCCAGGAGCAAACCGTTGATGATAATGGCGGCCGAACGGGGATAAATGCCGAAAATAAGTGCGAGACCGGCAATGAGTTCCAGGAAGGGCAAAATAATGGCGATTAGGTTGATTGAAACCGCCGGAAAAAGGTCATAGCCATAAATGATTTTAGCGAATTCTTCCGGTGAGAGAATCTTATATGAACTGGCATAAACAAAAGTTAAGCCCAGAATCCAACGCGCCGCCAGTTCGATCCAGCTGTTGCTGATGGCAGATTTTAGAAAGCTACTCAATCGGATAACCCTCCGCTGCCCAGCCCGGAAAACCATCGATGAAAATCCGCACATTGGTGAACCCGGTTTCAGCGAGAAACTGGGCCAGGATGTGGCTGTCTTCGCAGGTCCTGCCGGAACAATACGTAACAATGGGTTGATTGGATGAATATCGGTCTAAGAAAGATTCGATTAGCTCATCAAATTGACCTACCGGCAAAGATACGGCCCCCGGTATATGACCGTCTTCATAGTTGTCCTCTGAACGGGCATCCACAAAAAGAACATTACCGTTATCAAATATTTCTTTTGCACGGGCGACGCTTTTAATTTCTTCCGGCCTTTCCTCTTCAGTTCCTGTCGGACTGGCGGTAATCACACCTTGTGATGTGTCCCACTGTCCGACCAGTGCAATACCCCTCGGTGATAGGAAGTTAACCAGCATCGCCAGAGCAGTAGCTACAAGCAGCAGGATAATGATTTCTTTTACCGTTTTGCGATATACCATTCAGCTCAGATTCGCTACTCAAAAAATGTAGCCGTTAATATGTACGGTCATAAGTCAATAAATACTTGTGTATGATTCTATTTTAATTGTATTACGCGGTGTCCGAATCGACAAGGTATTTATCCAAATTATAAACCATAGCGGATTAATTTTTGTTCGAATTGACTTCAAATCATCTGATCTGGTCCGAGAGTCCGGGCAGCAGTGGGATAGATAGGCTAACATCAAAATTCTCTTTTTCAGCAATAGAATCTCCAATTCCGCAACACCAGAATGCAATAGCTTTAGGACTGAAATATTCGTAACATCTATCATCGGATCCGCTTATGATTCGGGTCTACGACAGTGGTCTGCGCGTTAATGAATCAACCAATTGAAGTGATTTCAGAAGCCCAGATCATGTTCGAGAGCAAGGCGCAAATCGATTCGAAAGCGGAGCATACACGTTAGTATGTGAGCATTTTGGATCGATTTGCAACACCGCTATCGAGCATTAGATGGGATTATGAAATCACTTCTGAATGAAGGTTCCATTTCGAAGATCCTCCAAAGCCTCTCGAATCTCTTCCTGGGTATTCATAACAAAGGGGCCGTAGCGGGCGATGGGTTCGTTTAGAGCTTTGCCCGCAACCAGCAAAAACCGAACCCCCTGTTCCGAAGCACGAGCGGTTACCCGGCCACCGTCATCAAACACGATCAGGCGCGGTCCGGCAATGGGTGTTTCTGTATCTGACGTTTCTGCTTCAAATAATCCCCGGCCTTCAAAAATATAGGCAAAGGCGGCGTGCCCGCTTTCGATGGGTTGCGAAAACGTTCCATGCGGCGGAATCGAGATATCCAGATAAGTGGGTTCGGCCACGATCTCCTTTACAGGGCCGCGGACACCATCCACCTGGCCGGCGATGACTCGGATTTTGACACCATCTTCATGTTGAATTTCAGGTATCTGATCGGACGGTATATTCTGATAGCGCGGGTTGGTCATTTTGAGCCGGGCGGGAAGATTGACCCAGAGCTGAAAGCCGACCATTTCGTCCCTATGGGGCTGGGGCATTTCCTCATGCATAATACCGCTGCCGGATGTCATCCATTGAACATCGCCGTCTGTTATGCTTCCTGAATTGCCGATACTGTCTTTGTGGTCTACATGTCCACTGATCATATAGGTTACGGTTTCAATTCCCCGATGGGGATGCATCGGAAATCCTTTGAGATAATCGGCAGGATCTTTGGAGCCGAAATGATCAAACAGCAAAAATGGATCGACATGATCCAGTTCGCTGGTGGCAATACTTCTGATGAGCCTCACCCCGGCACCTTCTGTCACCGGCCGGGGCTCAACAATCCGTTTTATTTTTCTGATCCGGTTATTCAATTTATTCTCCTTTTAAAAAGTTGGAGAGAATTTGTGCGTGTTTAATCAAAGTTTCGGAAAATATGATTTAATCGTGAATCCAAGTATTTGTTTCCAAAAAGGACTAATAGCGCTCTTTACAAAAAAATTCTCTTAAGCTTGCTTTGATTGAGGTGAATCGCTTGAACGACTCAAGCGATTCATTAGCTTTTCGAAACCATCTTAAAAAAGTGGATCAGGGTTCATGGCCCCGCTTGAAAGCGGGATTTCGCATCTGATTCTAAATATTTGATGTGCTCAACAAGTCGCGAAGTCAAGTGACCCAGACTTAAATCGGTTTGACGAACTCCTTAATATTCATAAAATGAGATGTGAGATCCCGCATATATTGGCGGGGCAACAAAGCCCTTGGGCGTTAGATGCATTTTTAAGCCGACTTCTAGATGTTTTCATGCGACCCATCGCAGTACGGTGCATCCTGCGTTCGCTTGCAGTTGCAAAGCGCATACTGCTTTTTTTCTGTAATGGTAAATTCCATCGGCAAATAAGATGTACCTTCATGCGATCCGTCACAGAAAGGCGGATTTTTTGTTTTGCCACAGCTGCACCAGTAATAGGTCCCGGGTTCTAGATCCAACATAATCGGATATTCATCACTCATTTGATCACCTCTTGTATTTTTAAATGTGTTAAGGGGTTCAGAATTAAAATTAAGCGTTACAAAATCAAACGCAATACCTAATATATTTAAAATCACCTCCGGTCTCACCTCACTGAGCGAGTTTTTTTCATGGTAGGATAGCGTTTTCACCTGCGATAAAACGCTGTGTGAATCGTTAAGCTGATAATTTGGATGCAATGCCGGCGACGTGTTTGCCCTGAAACCGCGCCGCCTCCAATTCGTTTTCGCTGGGCATTCTGGAGCCGTCACCTCCGGCGATGGTCGACGCCCCATAGGGGGACCCACCGGTAATTTCATCCATTCGCATTTGACCCTGGAAGGCATAGGGCAGACCCACCACGACAAAACCGTGATGAAGCAGCGTGACATGAAATGTCAGGATTGTAGATTCCTGTCCACCATGCTGCGTGGCGGTGCTTGTGAAAACACTGCCGACTTTGCCCACCAGAGAACCATCGGCCCACAGTTGCCCGGTAGCATCCAAGAATTGGCGCATTTGCCCGCACATATTGCCAAAGCGGGTTGGGGTGCCGAAAATAACGGCATCGGCTTTGGTTAGATCGTCAACCGTGCACTCCGGTATCTGGGAGAATGCTTTTTGGGCATCCGCCGCACCCATTTTTTCCAGAACCTCCTGCGGAAGCGTTTCAGGTACCCGCCGAATCTCGACTTGAGCACCCGCAACTGTTTTCGCGCCTTCGGCGATGGCTTCCGCCATTTTATAGACATGTCCATACGTTGAATAAAAAACAACCAATACTTTCATCATCGAATCCTCCTGAATACATTTTAGGTTTGCTTACCGAGTCCCAGTTTTTTGCACAACCGCCCCAAAGCATCCTGTTCCGCCGCCGTCAGTATTCCCAGATCTTTTGCAATCACGGCGGCATGCAGGGGGAATATTTTATGGATGAGGTGGTATCCTTTATCGGTCAGATGAACGATAAAAAACCGGCGGTCAGCTTGATTGCGCTGACGTCTGACCAGCCCATTTTTTTCGAGGTTGTCGATTACCATCGTAATATTGCCGCTGCTTCTGAGGATTTTTTGCCCGATTTCCCTCTGAGATAGGGACCCTGAATGATAAAGCGCTTCGAGCACGGCAAACTGGCTAATGGTCAGGCCTGCTGCAGACAGGTGCCGGTGAATGCGTGCGGTCACCGATTCTGCCGCTCTCATCAGCTTTACATATGTTTTTAATGCCCGGGACTCCTCTTGGTTTCCTCGAAATCGTTCCCTCATAAATACCTCAATGTTAAATTATTTAACATTAAATTAATTAAGCTTCAGATATTTGTCAACCATATGACACTGTGAAATACGCTATTTTGAAGGATATTAGGATAATCTGTTGAAATTAATCATAAAATTTTAAAAATTCAAAGCGACCTTTTGGCGCCCAAGAAAGATTTAAGCCGGCAATTACGACCGAACATTATCATTTGATAATGTTTGGGTAAGCCTGACATAATATTGCTTTGATAATTTACTTAATTTAAGCTTATAGAAGCGAAGGATTGACTGATCTCCGGAGAGGTTTAAAAACGATTCAAGACATCAGACATCGGCAGACTTAGCATTGTTGACTTCCAGAGAAGATAATTCGTTGAGCGTTTATACCGTTTGCCAAAAGCGTTTTGGTATCGCCTTTTATCTGAAAGAAAAAATAAAATTATCAAAACGGATAAAGCAGGCTTTGGGGTGTATTGCAGGAGTTGTCATCGCTGTTCTTTTCTTATCGCCGCTTCATTCGGCCAAGGCTGAAAACCAATCAAAAGATCAAGAAGTCAGACAGCACTTAAAAAAGATTGAAGAAGTAGAAGAAAAGGAAGAAGCGGATGCAAAGCAAAGCGAGAAATCTTTTACAACTCAAGGCATTTTCAATGAAAAGATCAGATTGAATGGATTTATCGATCTGAAATATGAATATCTTGA
>JASFTL010000213.1:0-6855 GCA_050053555.1 Desulfobacterales bacterium | reverse complement strand
CCATTTATTCTGCAATCATATTTTCTATGTCGCTGATGGGTGGTAATCCTTACTGATCAGGCTTCAAGTGTCAGATAACAGATGACAGAAAACAGAAACAGTCTGCTATTTGTCGTCTGTCATCTGCTTTCTGTGCTCTGTCCTCTGTATCTTCCTGACACCTGAACACGTGACACCTGAAACCTATTTAAAGCCAGCAGCCGGCAGCTAGCGACGAAAAACAAAGAATTGGCGGCTAGCTTAGCCGATCCGCGATAGCCTGGCCAAACTCGGAACACTTCAGCTGTGTTGCCTCTCTAATTTGACGTGCCAGATCATAGGTGACGGTTTTGGCTTCTATGGTGGCCTGAAGTGCCTCGCGAATCAGTCGAGCGGCCTCGCGCCATCGCATGTGATCCAGCATCATGGCTCCGGATAGAATCAACGAACTGGGATTGACTTTGTCCAGTCCGGCGTATTTCGGTGCCGTGCCGTGGGTGGCCTCGAACACCGCACATTGGTCGCCGATATTGGCACCCGGCGCCATACCCAGGCCGCCCACCTGGGCGGCCAATGCATCTGAAAGATAGTCGCCGTTCAAATTCGGCGTGGCAATAACGCCGAATTCATTTGGTCGCAGTAGTACCTGTTGAAAGAGCATATCGGCGATGCGATCTTTGATGACCAGTTTTCTTTCCGGCTGCTTTCCCTGATAGTCTTCCCACAGTTCCTGTTCGGTGATCGTTCGGTCTTTGAATTTATCTGCAGCCACTTCATAGCCCCATTGGGCAAACGCGCCTTCGGTAAATTTCATGATATTGCCTTTGTGCATCAGGGTAACGCTGGTAAAGCCGTTTTCCAGGGCATAGGCGATGGCTCTGGCGACCAGTCGTTTGGTATTGGTTGCGCTGATGGGTTTGATGCCGATCCCCGCATCAGCGGGCAATGCGGTTCCCATTTGCTCGTTTAAAAATCTTCGCACTTTATTCGCATCCTCACTGCCGGATTGATACTCGATACCGGCATACAGGTCTTCGGTATTTTCCCGAAAGACGACCATGTTCACGCTTTCCGGATTTTTCACGGGACTGGGAACCGACTTGATATATTTCACCGGTCGTACACAAGCATAAAGATCGAGTCTCTGGCGTATGGCAACATTCAGGCTGCGAATCCCTTTGCCCACCGGAGTCGTCATGGGGCCTTTGATGGCTACGGCATGCTTCTCAATTTCGGCCAGCGTTTCATCCGGCAGCCAGTTGCCGGTTTTCTTAAACCCCTTTTCACCTGCAAAAATTTCTAGCCACGAAATTTTTTTTCGGCCATCATAAGCTTTTTGGACGGCAGCTTCGATGACCAGGCGTGTCGCACGCCAGATTTCCGGTCCGATTCCATCACCTTCGATAAAAGGGATCTCCGGTGTATCCGGAACGTTCAGCGTGCCGTCGTTGTTTATGGTAATCCGGTTTTCATTTTCCATAATTCAACATCTCTCCAGCTTGGTCATGTCAAAAAAGGCATACGTTCACATATTAATCTTTCGCCTTAAAGGCTTCAATCTTATAGACATATTTGACCCATTCGTCACCGTAGTAATCTTCGGCAACGATGCGCACCGGAAATCCGTGCTTTTGAGGTAACCTTTCTCCGTTGACCTGATAAGCTAAAAATACCTTATCGGATCGGATATCGGCTATTGGAAAGCGCTCAACCTTTTCGTAAGGACCTTGCGGTCCGTGGACCGTTATATGGGTGCTGTCTGCTTTCATCTGAGCCAGGCTCAGCACCGTCATCAGCGAAATCCCTTTCCAGCGTCCGTGATTGGCGAAGAATCCGGGGCAGATCATCAAAACCTTGCGCTCGATTGCCGGAAGTTCAGCGATCTGGGAATAGGTTAGCCGGGTCGGTACGCTAACATGACCCTCAATTAATAGCCGCCATGACTTTAGATCTTCCTTATGGTCGGTTAAACCCATGGTCTCAAATTCTCTCAATGGCAGAACTTCCAGATTGCGGGTATCCAGGGTGGCGGGATTTTCATTTCGCAATGCAGAATGGTCGGTACCTTTGGGAACCAGGATGCGTTTGGTCTGGGCATAGGCTCTTTTCAGCCAGAGGCCCATATGACTGCAAAACACACTAAAACCGGTAAGAAGTTCAATGGCGAATGTGATAAATTGTCTTCGAGTTTTCATTCGTCTTTGCGCTTTAGGTGGCGGATACCATCTTTAGCGGCTACAATGACATCGCTAGCCAGACCCAGAAAAAGTCCGTGTTCCACGATTCCGGCGCGTTCATTCAGCCTTGCCGCTAGATCATTTGGATCCGCCATTTTTCCAAAATTTGAATCCAGGATGAAGTTATTTTGATCTGTTTTATAGGGTTGCCCCTTATCATCGATGCGCAGGGCAACAGATGCCCCCAATGATTTAAGAAAGTTTTCTTCGGATTTGGCGGCAAAAGGGATAACCTCAACCGGTAAGGCCCAGCGGGTGCCCAGTCGGTTTGAAAGCTTGCTTTCATCTACAATGATAATATTTTGCCGGCTGGCCTGGGCGACTACTTTTTCCCGCAGCAGCGCCCCGCCGCCGCCTTTTATCAGGTTCAAATCCGGATCGACCTCATCGGCCCCATCGATGGTTACATCAATCACCGGTTGATCATCCAATCCGCATAAGGGAATCCCCGATTCAGCGGCCAGTGATTCAGTGCGGATTGAGGTCGGGATACCGACAATGTTTTTCACATCACCGGATTTGAGGCGCTCACCGATTCGGGTCACGGCAAATGCCGTCGTGCTGCCGGTACCCAGACCCACGACCATACCGGACTCGACAAATTCCACGGCGCGATGGGCGGCCTTCTGCTTGAGTTCGTCCTGTTTTTTCAAACCCCTATCTCTCCTTGTGTAGGTATCAATAATTTCATTGAAGGCCTATGCGGCCTTAAGAAGTTTGCATTTTTCCTCAATGCTTTCCATAAGTTTGGCAAAGGGTTTGGCAAACTTAACGACCCCTTCATCCTGCAGTTTCTGGGTGATGGCCTTCAAATCAATTCCCAGGTCCGCCAGCTTGGCGATCTGGCTTTGAGCTTCCTCCAGGCCCTGTGTAAGGGTTTCGGCCACGCGACCGTGATCCATAAAGCTTTCCAGCGTTGACGGCGGCAAGGTATTCACTGTATCGGGCCCGATCAATTCGTCCACATACAGGTTGTCCGGGTAGGCAGGGTTTTTCGTACTCGTGCTGGCCCACAATACGCGCTGCATGCGTGCACCCTTATCGGCCAGTTGCTGCCAGCGGGATTGTGCCCTTATGTTTTTGTATTCCGCGTAAGCGATTTTTGAGTTGGCAATCGCAATTTTGCCCTGCAGTTCACCGGCGCCTACCTTTTCCAATTCTTTATCCACGGCCGTATCCACCCGGCTGACAAAAAATGAGGCCACCGATGCGACCTTGTCCATCGGATGCCCGCCTTTGACTTTCGGTCCGCTTGACGCCAGCTTTTCCAGGCCGGACTGGTAGGCTGCGGCAACGGCTTTATAATTATCCAGCCCGAAAATCAGGGTAATATTTACATTGACCCCGGAACCGATCAATTCCGTAATGGCCGGAAGACCTGCTGCTGTGGCCGGCACCTTGATCATTACATTGGGCCGACCGACGGTTTCAAACAGCCGCCGGGCCTCGGCGATGGTCTTATCGGTTTCATAGGCCAGCTCGGGGCTGACTTCCAGACTGACAAAGCCGTCTTTACCGCCGGTGGCATCATAAACACCGCGCAGCTGGTCTGTGGCCAGGGTAATATCCTTAAAGGCAAGTGCTTCATAGATTTGTTCGGTGGATTGATCGGTTTTGATCAGCTGTTTTAGATCTTCATCATAATCGTTGCTGCCGGAAATGGCTTTTTCAAAAATCGCCGGATTGGACGTTATACCCCTGAGACCCTTATCGATCAGCTCCTTGAGGTCACCGGATGTGATCATAGAGCGCTGAATATAGTCCAACCATATGGATTGTCCCATTTTTTCAAGTTCGATCAGCTTTGACATTATATTCTCCTTTACTTGAATTGATCAGATGGTTTGGATATTTATCATTATCATCTTAAATCGGATCGAATCAATTTTAAATTTCATGCCAGATCCAGGGCATTTTCGACCACCCGATTTGCCGTGAGACCGAATTTTTCATACAGCGTCTGATAGGGCGCTGAGGCACCGAAATGATCCAGGGCAATGATGCGGCCGAATTCACCGACATAGCGGTGCCAGCCCTGGGGGCTGCCGGCCTCGATGGCAATTTTTGCTTTCACCTCCGGCGGCAGGATCTGGTGTTGATAATCTTGCGACTGAGTATCAAACAATTCCCAGGAGGGCATGCTCACCACCCGCACGGCCAGTCCCTTCGCTTTGATCCTTTCAGCAGCTTCGAGGGCAATTTGGACCTCTGACCCGCTGGCGATCAGAATGACTTCCGGTTTTCCGTTATCGGCCTCGCTCAAAATATAAGCACCCTGGTGCAGGCCGTCAGCAGAGGCAAAGGTCGTGTTGCGGTCCAAAATAGGAAGGCCTTGGCGTGTCAAGGCCAGGGCTACCGGTCCGCCGAAGTGACGGATGGCAGCCTTCCAAGCCTGGGCAGTTTCATTCGCATCACAGGGCCTGATCACCACCAGGTTCGGGACGGCCCGCAGTGCGGCCAGCTGTTCGATGGGTTGATGGGTGGGCCCATCTTCACCCAGACCGATACTATCATGGGTAAACACATAAATGACTTTCAATCCTGTTAGCGCTGCCAGGCGGATCGTCGGGCGCATGTAGTCGGAAAAAATTAGAAATGTGGCCCCATAGGGAATTAAGCCGCCGTGCAGCGCCATGCCGTTTAAAATGCCGCCCATGCCATGCTCCCGTACGCCAAAGCGCAGGTTGCGACCGCTATAATCCGGGGCCTGGTAGTCGTTTTCGCCGTCAATCAGGGTTTTGGTGGAAGGCGCCAGGTCGGCCGAGCCGCCCATCAGATTCCCAATTTTCGGCGCGATTGCATTTAACACCTTTCCGGAAGCCACCCGCGTGGCTGTTTTTTTTTCATCCGGATCAAATACCGGAAGATCATTTTCCCAGTTATCCGGGAGTTGACCGTTTATCCAGCGCTGCCATTCAGCCGCGGATTGCTTAAAATTTTCCTGGTAGGCTTCAAAAGCGGCCTGCCAGCGGTCATCCAGTTTCCGGCCTTCATCGATTGCCTGGCGGAAATGCGCCAGGGCTTCATCCGGAATTAGGAAGCTCGGCTCCTGGGGCCAGCCAAGGTTTTGTTTGGTTAATTTGAGCTCTTCCGGGCCCAAGGGTTCCCCATGTACCCCGGCGGTGTCCTGTTTGTTGGGGCTCCCGTAACCGATGTGGGTTCGTACGGCAATCAGCGATGGCCGTTTGGTTTCTTTTTGGGCTTCAATCAGCGCTTGCTCCAGTGCTTCCAGATCATTGCCGTCACCGACCCGCTGCACATGCCAGCCGTAAGCAACAAAACGACCGGTTCGATTTTCGGTAAACACAAGGTCGGTATCACCTTCGATCGAGATATGGTTGTCATCATAGAAATAGATCAGCTTGCCCAGACCTAAATGCCCGGCCAATGATGCCGCCTCATGAGAGATGCCCTCCATCATATCGCCGTCACTGACAATCCCATAGGTGAAATGATCGACAATGTGATGGCCGGGCCGATTAAATCGCACAGCCAGGTAGCGTTCAGCAAGGGCCATGCCCACGCCGTTGGCAAATCCTTGCCCCAGAGGGCCGGTGGTGGTTTCCACGCCCGGTGTGAGACCGTGTTCGGGATGGCCGGGTGTTTTACTTTCCCATTGGCGGAAATTTTGAAGCTCCTCCAGAGGTAAATCATAACCGGTCAGGTGCAAAAGACTGTAAAGCAGCATCGAACCGTGACCGGCTGATAATACAAAGCGGTCCCGGTTGGGCCAATCGGGATTTTTAGGATTATGCCGCAAAAATCGGGTCCAGAGAACATAGGCCATGGCGGCAGCCCCCATGGGCATGCCGGGATGACCTGATTTGGCTTTTTCCACCCCATCGGCAGCAAGCATGCGAATCGTGTTAATACAGAGCTGATCCAGTTTTGTCGACATTTTATCCCCCTTTGTCATTAGATACTCAATTAAATGAGATAGTGTAAATCCCTGAAATGCCAAGCGCTAGGGCGGGTTAAGGCTCGGGTAAATCCGAATATCAAAGCACGAAATTCGAAATTTACCCAGTGGAATCCTCCGTCGGAGGGCCGCCTCTGGCGGTATTCCACGGGGCAGGTCCCAATGTTTCAAATTCAAAAATCAAAACTCCGGAAAACCGAATATTAAAAATGGTGCTTATGTTTTGGTCATTTGAAATAATGATGTTGAATTTGTTTCTAATTTCGACAATCGGATTTCGAGTTTATCGTTATGTCTCTTCACCTTTGATTTTTTTGATGATCTTGGGGATAAATAACGAGAAAACAAACAACGCGATCGAGAAAAATACTTTAAAAGAAATTAGGTCAGCCCAGTTGCCTGAAACCCAGACTTCTTTTAGGGTTCCGACGAAAAACGTGAATATAAAGGTGCCGACAATAATGCCCAGGCCGGTTCCAGAAAAATAATCCCAGAACCGCACCTTGGTCAATCCCATCCCGAAATTCATGGCTGTAAATGGGAAGTATACAAGGCGTAAATATAAAACGGTGGCAAACCCATTCCGCTCAATGGCATCGTCATATTTTTTTAACTTATCGCCAATCAGGGAGGCGGCAAATTCTCTGCCCAGGGTACGCCCGATGATGAAGGCAATACTGGCGCCCAACATGGCCCCGATCCAATCCACCACAAATCCCC
>JASFTL010000212.1:0-6912 GCA_050053555.1 Desulfobacterales bacterium | reverse complement strand
TCTCACAAGAATGGGCGACGGGGAATTGGTTTCCATGTCGGTTGCCGAGGTAAAAGATGACATTTTGGCAGGAACCCGGGATGCCGCTGAACGAGCCAACATCCCCGAGCTGACAAAAGACGACGTGCAACAGCTGGTGGATATTATATCTGAACCGTCTCGGCTTGTCAGTGTAGCGCCGGGAGAAGAGGTTATTGTAACCGATGATGGCTGTTCGATGAGCTTTTACGCCGGTCAGGACAGTGGCGGCATCGGCATTCCCATGAGTCGGTTGCAGGCGATTCTAACTTACGAACGGGCTTGTGCTGCCGATACCACCTCCATGGGGCACAGTGATTACAGCTTCAAACCGGTGAAATCCATTATTAACTTTGAGATGAATGCTTATTACACTGCATCCATGATGACAACCGCGCCTCTTTTTTATGGGGCCCAGCCAAATTTGGGGCTTTACTTTCAGCCGGATGGGCCCTATCCAAACCCAGCCGATCTTCTGCCACAGCGAAAGATCAAAGAAGCCCGGGCGACACAGGAGGCTGCCGCTGGGCAACTGCGAGAAGATTTGGTATTTGTTGGAAAAAAACTCGCTCATATCGGATGCGAAGGCCTTAATTTTGATACCTGTGGATCAGCAGGGGATGCAGATTTTTTAGCGGCGCTGCTGGCAGTCGCCGATTTAAAGGAAGCAATTCCAAATATGCCGGTGATCATGGGTGCCTCAGGAGAATTTGTACTGGGTATGCACGGCGAATTAATCTTTGACCAAAAGCAAATTGCCGGGATGTATCCTCACGAACAGGCAAAAGCTGCTGAAGCTGCAGGAGCGAGTATTTTTGGGGTGGCGATCGGTACAAACACAACCAAATCTGTGGCCTGGAATGTTGCCAGAACGGTAACCTTTGTAAGGGCAACCGTCGCGGTTGCCGACATTCCCATCCATGTCAATGTGGGGATGGGTGTCGGTGGGGTGCCAATGCTGGAGGCGCCTCCGATAGACAGTGTTACGCGGGCCTCAAAAACCCTGGTGCAAATCGGAAAGGCGGATGGTTTGTAGATTGGTGTTGGCGATCCTTTTGGGATGCAGATTGCTCACATTGTTGCTTCGGGTATGGGAGGCATCCGAACCGCCGGAGATCTGGTAGCCTGGATGCAGATAACCCAAAAAATGAAAATAGCTGAAGCCAAACAATATGTGGCCGATAAATTGGGAATCGAAGTCAGCAACCTGACGAATGAAGAAATGATGCGGCAAATAAGAGAAGAACGTGGGATCGGTGTCATTACTGCGATAGCAGGTGATCCAAAAGGCATACGGGCCAAGTCTAAGATTGCCGAATTACTGAACGTTCATATTAACTCGGTTGATCTTTTTAAATCTGAGATGACTTGAGGGGCAGGAGAGTTTGCTATCCGCTATTCGCATTAGACCCGCATGGAGCTCAGACCCCTAAGGGATTCCCGACTCCTCATATGACTTAAATAGCATTTTTGATTGGAGGAACGATGGCATATGACCCTGAGAAGGATAAGGTTTTAAAAACCTGGAAATGCAATGAAACCGGACTGGTCGTTTCAATTAATCGCTATAGTGACGGTGAGGCCAAGGTTCAAATCGGACCGCGCATTTTATTAAAAAAGGACGGCTCCGAGAGAGCGCCGGTCAAAGCCGGCCGTCTGACCATCGAGGATTTGATATGGTTCTATGATATTATTGACGAGGTGAAGGATGAGCTTACCAATGTTGCCAAACCAGCATAAGATCTGTCACTAGGATAGGTGATAACAGTTTACGGACATGGACGCTGATGATGCCATCATAATTCCCAAAAAGAGCAAACAATCACCGCCATTGGGTCCGGTTGCCGTAATCGCTGGAACTGAAACGGATCTTTTCCATCTCTGCCATCTGCTTGATCTTGATAAATCCAAATATCAGAAACTATTTACAAGTCGGCTCTACGTCGCCGGCCAGCCCAGTGCGGCTTTTTCCTTAACCGGTCCCTTAATCGGTGCGCCGTATGCCGCGATGGTGCTTGAAACCTTGATTGCCTGGGGTGCCAGGAAAATTATTTTTTTAGGCTGGTGCGGTTCAATTTCTCCAAAAGTCAAGATTGGCGATATTATTGTTCCGACTGCTGCGATGATTGATGAAGGCACCTCCAGGCACTATAAAAAAGATGATAATCGGATTTCCTTTCCCTCTGAGCTGATGATCACCAAGCTGAAAGCCGCGTTGGACCGTAAGCGTGTCAATTATCATCACGGATCTGTCTGGTCCACAGACGCGATTTACCGGGAGACCCGCGACAAGATCGAAAATTATCAACGCCTGGATGTTGTCGGGGTTGAGATGGAGATTTCAGCCATGTTTACGGTTGCAACGTTTCGCAAGGTCGATATGGGTGCGATTGTTGTTGTTTCAGATGAGTTAGCATCCCTCAAGTGGCGTCCCGGTTTTAAAACAGCTACCTTCAAACATGGCCGCAAGGCGGCCTGTACAGTGCTAAGCGATCTATGCCGGATATTGTAAACCCACAAATCGCTCAAAAAGCAGAAGCCTTAAGAAAAGCGCTTCATCGCCATAATTATCGCTACTATGTTCTGGATGATCCGGAGATTTCCGACGCCGAGTACGATCGGATGATGCAGGAGCTTAAACAGCTGGAAAAAAACTATCCACAGTTGGCCACTCCGGATTCACCGACCGTAAGGGTGGGCGCTCCTCCGTTGGAAAAATTTGATACAGTGGCACACACGGTTCCGATGCTGAGCTTAGACAACGGCTTTAATGATGAGGATATCCTCGATTTTGATCGACGTGTAAAACGAAACCTCCCCAAACAAAGCCATGTTTTATATACAGCTGAACCTAAGATGGACGGCGTTGCTGTGGAACTCATATATCAAAACGGAAAACTGGTCACTGCATCTACGCGGGGAGATGGTTTTACCGGAGAGGTGATCACCGCCAACGTCAAAACGATCAAAGCGGTTCCGCTGGTGATGCAAACAGATAGCCCGGCTGCCATACCGTCAAGACTGGAAATAAGAGGGGAAGTATTTATCGGACTTGATGCTTTTCGAAAGTTAAACGAGGCACGCGTTGAACAGAAACTGCCGCCGTTTGCAAATCCGAGAAATGCTGCTGCAGGTTCATTGCGGCAATTGGATTCAAAAATTACGGCCACCCGCCCTCTGGAGGTCTTTTTTTATGGAATCGGCATTGTTGAAGATCTTGCGTTCGAATCCCATTGGAAGCTCCTGGAGTCTTTGAAAAACTGGGGATTTAGAATCAATCCGTTCATTCGTCCCGCCATCAGCATAAAAGAGGTGTTGAATTACTATCGGGATCTGAGCGAAAAACGGCACCAACTTCCTTACGATATTGACGGGATTGTCGTTAAAGTTGACGATATTGCATTTCAGCGGCGTTTGGGTACGACGTCCAGAAGCCCCAGATGGGCCATTGCTTATAAGTTTAAAGCGATACAAGAAACCACTGTACTGGAAGGGATCGAAGTCCAGGTTGGCCGCACCGGGGTTTTGACACCGGTGGCAAGGCTTAAACCCGTAAATGTCGGTGGAGTTATGGTCAGTCGGGCAACGCTGCATAATGAAGATGAAATCGAAAAAAAAGATATCCGAATCGGAGATAAAGTTCTGGTACAGCGAGCGGGCGATGTCATCCCGGAGATTGTAAAGGTCATCGCATTAAAACGCGATGGAAGCGAAACCCAATTTCAGATGCCCAAAAACTGCCCGGTCTGTGATTCCCCTGTGACTCGCATGGCTGGGGAAGCGGCGACTCGCTGTATCAACTCAAGCTGCTCAGCCCAGCTTAAAGAGCGGATCAAACATTTTGCATCGAAGAGAGCTTTCGATATTGACGGCCTCGGCGATAAGATCGTTGATCAGCTCGTTGACGAAAATCTGCTATCTTCTTTTGCCGATATTTTCAATCTCGATGCGGAAACGATCGAAAATTTAGAGCGCATGGGTGCCAAATCAGCTGCCAATTTAGTCAATGCCATTGAACAGAGCAAATCAATCGATTTTGCCCGGTTTCTTTACGCCTTAGGGATCAGGCATGCCGGCGAACATGTATCCGCATTGCTTGCCGATCATTTTCCGAATCTTCATACGCTAATGAATTGTTCCCGGGAAGAATTGGAAAATGTTGAGGGCATTGGGCCGATTGTGGCTGATAGCATCGTCAATTTTTTCGGGCAGGAACAAAATCAGCGCATTGTCCAACAGATTTTAGACTGCGGTGTCAAGCCAAAGACAACTGCCCGTAAGAAAACCGGCGAACTTAAGGACAAGGTTTTTGTCTTGACCGGTACACTCGAAAGGTTTACGCGATCCCAAGCAGAAGAGCTGATCAGAGCAGCCGGCGGGAAGGTCAGTGGATCCGTTAGTGGCAATACGGACTATTTGGTCGCCGGTGAATCCCCGGGCTCAAAGCTCAATAAAGCCGAAGAACTCGGGGTAAAAATCATTGATGAGGCACAACTAAAGGCGCTGTTAAGCTGGTAAGCTTATAAGCTATTAAGTTGGTGAGGTGTCGAGCGATAACCTTATCGGATTATTAGCTTACCAGCTTAATAACCAAAAGCTTAATTTGAGAGGTGGCCATGGAAAAAAAAGTAAGGGCCCATGCCGTCATATCCGGGCGGGTTCAGGGAGTGTTTTTTCGGGCGGAAACGCAGCGCGCCGCTGAGCGGTTTGGCGTTTTTGGCTGGGTGCGCAACAGACCCGACGGTACGGTTGAAGCTGTCTTTGAAGGTGAGCAGCAGGCGGTTGATGCCGTACTGGGATGGTGTAAGCAAGGACCGAATCTGGCGGTGGTTAAAAATGTCGAAGTGAATTGGCAGGATTATACGGGGGAGTTTAAAAGCTTTGATATCACCTTTTAAAAGCTGTTTCAAAAATGCATCTAACGCCCAATTGATTTTATATCAACTGGGCGTTAGAGACAGAACGGGCGACTTATTGCGAACAATAAATCGCCCGTTTTTTTAAATTGCTTACACGGCATCTCTGAGTTTTCTGCCGGGACGAAATTTAACAACATTGGTGGCTTTAATTTTGATCGGCGCGCCGGTTTGCGGATTCCGTCCTTTACGCGCTTTACGGCGGACTTTTTGAAATGTGCCGAAGCCGACCAGCGTAACTTTACCGTCTTTTTTCTTCAGCGCCTTGGTCACGCCGTCCATAAAAGAGTTCAGTGCAGCCGCAGCTGCGACCTTTGAAATTTTTGCATCCTTGGCCGCTTTTTCTACTAGTTCTGCCTTTGTCATAATGCTTTACCCCCTTCTCTTTTGATTTTAATGGTTTGGGTTAGTGTTAACCGATCGCCTATTTTTCTGTTTCCATATAGAATGTTAAAATCGATGTCAACAGAAATCTACATTTTACAACACTTTTTCTGAAATAATCTTCGCTGAACTGCTGCATGATGGCATTTGCGGGTATTTATCCTCCGAGTTTTCTGTAAAGTGACGGTTCTGGTAATGATGTCAAAGGACTGTTGAATCCATCTCAAAGATGTAGATCAGGGTTCATGGCTCCCGCCCTGGCGGGACAACACCGCCATGAGCGCTGAGACGCATTGTTAAGAGGGGTTCTATTAAAAGAGGGCATCAACAAATTGTTTAGCATCAAATGCCTGCAAATCTTCAATTTGTTCCCCGATACCGATATATTTTAAGGGGATCTTCAACGTATTGCAAATGCTTATAACGATGCCACCCTTAGCGGTGCCGTCAAGCTTGGTCAGGGCTAAGGCGGTAATACCAAGAGCGTCGTTAAATAGCTGTGCCTGGGATAGAGCGTTTTGACCGGTGGTTGCATCCAGAATCAGTAATATTTCATGAGGCGCCTCCGGATTTTTTTTTGAAATCGTTCGTTTTATTTTTTTTAGCTCTTCCATTAAATTCACTCTGGTATGAAGCCTGCCGGCGGTATCAATGAGCACCATGTCGGCTCCCCGCGCCGAAGCCGCTTCAACGGCATCAAATGCGACCGCCGCCGGATCCGCCATTTCTTTATGTTTAACAATATCGGCCTGTGCTCTTTCAGCCCAAATCATTAGTTGTTCGATAGCCGCTGCCCGAAATGTATCCGCTGCCGCGATAACGACCTTTTGGCCGGATGCGGTTGCATTGGCTGCAAGTTTGCCGATTGTTGTGGTCTTTCCGGTTCCGTTGACCCCGACAACCATGATAATCCGGGGTGAAGACATTGTTCGTTCCGGTGCCGATGCCAGCGGCTGAAGAATAGATAAAATTTCATCTTTGAGTAGAGTCTTTATCTGATTCACGTCAGTGATTTTCGAAGATGATATTTTCTCGATCAGTGTCATTGCCGTTTGAACCCCGATATCTGATGTAATTAATAATTCTTCGAGTTCCTCCAGCAGGTCATCATCAATTTGTTTTTTACCGGCAAAGATTTTATCAAAGCCATCGGAAAAGGTTTGGCGGGTTTTGGACAATCGGTTTTTTAAGCGTCTCAGATACCCGCGGGGCGCATCGGATTCAGATGGTTGGCTATTTTTTTCATTCGGTGCCGCCAAAGGCGTTGCGGTTTCGTCTTGAGATTTATCTTTTTTGGATTTACGAAAAATCATGTCTGCTTAACCCAATTCTGCGCTGCTTGAAATTAAGGGAGACGAGTGCCGGACATGCGACATTAATTGGAGGTGTTTGTACCTTCAAAATTTACGGAGACGATCTTTGATATGCCCTTTTCTTCCATGGTAATTCCGAAAAGGGTATCGGCAAATTCCATGCTGCGTTTGTTGTGGGTGATCATAATAATTTGTGAGTTTTCACCGATGATCTGCAGCAAATCATTAAAACGGAAGACGTTGGCATCGTCGAGCGGCGCATCGATTTCGTCCAGCAGGCA
>JASFTL010000211.1:0-6927 GCA_050053555.1 Desulfobacterales bacterium | reverse complement strand
CTCCAACGACAAAATAGACAGCGCACGATTTGGAGGTGAAAGTGAAATCTAAATTCCGGAAAGCAATCCTGATATTATCGATTTGCATGCTATCGGTTCCTCTTGGTTATGCAACTGTTGAATGGGAGATCCTGAATACGTTGCAACTTGAGGCTCCGCCCTTGGATGTGGCTATTTCTCCTGATGGCAAATCTGTTTTCGTTTTGACCAACGACGGCAGTATTCATATTTATGGCGTTGATGGCCGATTCAAGGATAAAATTAAAGTCGGAAATCAGATTGATCAAATTAAGCTTGGCCCCAGGGGAGATCGTCTGTTTGCAACCAGTCGCAAAGGTAAAACGGTGAAGGTCATCAGCCTGGATTTTATCCGGGTGGTTAATGTCGATGGTTCTCCATTCAAAGGTTTAAAGGACGCGCCCATTGTGCTTGCTGAATTTAGTGATTTTGAGTGACCGTATTGTGCGAGGCTTGCGCCTCGACTCGAGCAGGTGCTCGAAAAATACCCTCGACAGCTCAAAATCGTTTTTAAGAACTTTCCGCTTCGAAACCATAAAAATGCATTCAAGGCCGCTGCGGCGGCATTAGCCGCCGGTCAGCAGGGAAAATTCTGGGAATTCCACAATGCGCTTTTTAAAAATTACAAACAAATCAACGAGGCCAAAATTCAGGAAATCGTTACTCAACTGGGATTGGACAAAGACCAGTTTGAAAAGCGGCGTCATCATCCTTCGATAATTAACAGGGTTAATCAGGATCTAAAAGAGGGTCGCCATTTAGGTATCAGAGGGATACCCACGGTCTACCTTAACGGCAAACGATTAAAAAATCTTAGCGTGCAGGGAATCCAGTCGGCTATTGAAAAAGAATTGGAGAGAGTCAAATAGCGTAAGCAGTGAGGAAGAACTTTTGATCGCCTAATTTTAGAAAGCGTTTTGTCCCGCTTTATTAGACGAAGGAGATTCCAACAAACCGAAGATTGACCCCGCTTAACGGTCTCGGCTTTGCGCATTCTTCAAGGAGGCCCCAATAAACTCTCGAAATAGCGGATGCGGCTCCATCGGTCGAGATTTGAATTCCGGATGAAATTGACAGCCCAAGAACCACGGATGATCTCCGATTTCGATGATCTCGACCAGTTCGCCGTTAGGTGAAGTACCGCTGATGATCATCCCTTTTTCCTTCAACTGATCGATATACGCGTTGTTGAATTCATAGCGGTGGCGATGCCGCTCGGAAATATCCGCTTTTTGATAGGCCTGGAAGGCAAACGAATTGTTTTCGATATGACAGCTATAGGCACCCAGCCGCATGGTGGCACCTTTATCCGACAAATCATCACGTCGCTGGACGGTCTGGCTTCTTTCATCAAACCACTCGCGCATGAGATAAATAACCGGATAGGGTGTATTGGCATCAAATTCCGAACTATTCGCATTTTCCAAACCGGCGACATGACGCGCAAATTCAATAACGGCGATTTGCATCCCTAAACAAATACCGAAATACGGAACGTTGTTCATGCGCGCAAAATTGGCAGCGCATATCTTTCCTTCAATACCGCGATGTCCAAATCCCCCGGGCACCAGTATGCCGTCGGCATCGCCAAGCATCTGAATGCAAGTCTCACTGTTCAGCTTCTCGGAATCAATAAAATTCAAATTGACCTTACTGTCATTGGCGATACCCCCGTGATACAGCGCCTCATTTAGGCTTTTATATGATTCGGTAAGATCAACATATTTGCCCACCACCGCAATCGTGACCGAATGTCTGGGCGCCTTGATCTTCTTGATGAGTTCTTCCCAGTCGTCCAGTTGAGGGCTGCGTGTCCAGATATTGAGTAACTCGATAATTTTGTCATCCAAACCTTCTTGATGAAAGATCAGGGGAACTTCGTAAATATGATCCACATCTTTGGCGGTAATAACTTCATCAACATTGACATTGCAAAAAAGGGCAATTTTCGCTTTGATATCTTTGGACAGAAATCTATCCGTCCGGCATAAAAGAATGTCGGGCTGGATTCCGATGCTTCTCAGTTCTTTGACGCTGTGCTGGGTTGGCTTGGTTTTGACTTCACCCGCAGTGCCGATATAAGGCACCAGTGTCAGATGAATATACAGCGAATTTTCTTTGCCCACATCCGCTCTGAATTGTCGGATCGCTTCCAAAAACGGCAGGCTTTCAATGTCGCCGATCGTCCCGCCGATTTCAACAATGACCACATCAACACCGTTGGCGGCCAGTTTAACACTGTTTTTGATTTCATCTGTGATGTGAGGAATTACCTGAACGGTTCCACCCAGATAATCCCCTTTGCGCTCTTTGGTAATGACGGAATGGTAAATTTTTCCGGTCGTAAAGTTGTTGTCTTTTCCCATTTTAGCGTGGGTGAAACGCTCGTAGTGCCCCAAATCCAGATCGGTCTCTGTTCCGTCATCGGTCACAAAAACTTCACCATGCTGAAAAGGATTCATCGTTCCCGGGTCCACATTTATATAAGGATCCAGTTTTTGGATGGTCACCGCCAGGCCCCTGCTTTCAAGCAACGCTCCGATCGCCGCCGATGCCAGCCCTTTTCCAAGAGATGAAAGAACACCACCGGTTACAAATATATATTTTGCATCCTTTGCCATTTTCGCCCTCATACAGTTGCCGCATTGAATTTATCATCAATGCGTAATATAAAGCTGACCTGCAACCTTGGCTTAAAAAGAGAAAAAGCCCTTGGTGCGATGCCCAAAGGGCCTTTCATAGCAAGCAACTATCAAATTTTGGATTATGCAAAATTTAAAAATGTTTGCTGCCTTTCTATTCAGGTCGGAATTGCAATAGGGATTTATTTTTTGATATATAATGTCTCAAATATCGCACCCAAATGCAATATTAAAATTGGACCTGGAAGCTCAAATTATAATCGACATCGCTTATTCAAATATTTTTTTAAATTCCTCGATCGTTTTTTGAACTTCGCTTAAGCCATCGCTCTCATCTGTATGAGTCGATGTTTTAGCCGGTTGGCGATATTCCAGCTTCAGGCGGGCAATATCAAATATGTCTTTAGAAAAGGTTGGATTGACCTGATAATCATTAACTTCAATCGCCCGAACAGTTATGCTATCCTGTATGAATTCAGTTCGCATCGGATACCATATATTGCCGATTTTGCGCCAGTCAGAGTATCTAATTTCCAGAATATCAGTGCTGTATGTGCTGCTGCCACTGGGGATTATCAAACGCAAGGGGTGAAATGTTTGCATATCGATCCACACTTGGGGCAGACTTTCATCCGGATATTCGGCACCCAACACAAAGGCAATTTGTCCTTCAAATTTCCCCAAACTTGATACGGAAATATCAATCCCCAGAGACGAAAGCCTCTCAGAAAGCGCCTCACGAGACCTGTACAATAACAAATCCTTGTAATGGTCAAACCGGGTTTCGCCGCCACCTGAAATGACGCCGTCAATCACCGTTAGCGTCTGACCGTCCCTGAAAACAAAAATGCGCTGATTATCATCGGAGACGATATCAGATCGAAAGGCCTCAGAAAATACATATCTCAATGATTCATCTAATTGAATCGTCTTCAGCTGGATCTGATCCTCATCTGCTTGAGCGGATACAGCTGAATGGCTATCTAAATTTTCCTCATCACAATTATCGGCTTCACAGCTGTCATTTTGAATTAAAGATTCCGGCTGAGGCTGGATGTTGTAAAAAACCACTTTTTGAGAAATAAACAGACTGTCTGCTTGACCGAGTTGTTCGGCCATAAGCTGAATGATGTGAGGACCCTCAAGCACATAGGCGAAAATAATTGTAGAAAATAAAGCAGCCGGGATCAGACCAAGGATGTATTTGACAATTTTGTTAGATGGTGCATGCATGTTAGAACAGTTCTTTGGAAAAATAGGCAGCTGGCCCGAGTTCCTCTTCAATCCGAATAAGCTGGTTGTATTTTGCCACCCGGTCGCTGCGCGACAAGGAACCCGTCTTTATCTGGCCGCCGTTGACACCAACGGCCAAATCAGCAATAAAGGTATCTTCAGTTTCGCCGGAGCGATGAGAAATCACGGTTGTATATCCAACCTGTTTGGCCAATTCGATGGCATCAAGGGTTTCGGTGACCGTTCCGATCTGGTTCAGTTTGATCAAGATTGAGTTTGCGATGCCCTGTTCAATGCCTTTATTAAAAATCTTAGGGTTGGTTACAAAAATATCATCCCCGACAATCTGAATGGAACTTTCCAGCCGATCGGTCATAATTTTCCAGCCATCCCAATCCCCTTCGGCCAGGCCGTCTTCAATGGAAAGAATCGGATACTTATCTATGAGTCCTTCATAATAGTCGATCATTTGACGTGCATTAAGTTTTTTGTTTTCGGATTTCAGGATGTATTTGCCGCTTTTAAATATTTCACTCGCGGCTACATCCAGGGCAAGGCCAATATCCTTGCCGGGTTTATAACCGGCAGCTTCAACCGCTTGCAGAATATTCTGGATGGCCGCTTCGTTCGACTCCAGATCAGGCGCAAAACCGCCTTCATCGCCCACCGCCGTATTGAATCCCTGGCTTTTGAGGTTTTTTTTGAGTTGCTGAAATGTCTCCGCGCCCATCTGAACCGCCTGTGCTATCGAGTCGGCACCCAGCGGTAAAATCATAAATTCCTGGATGTCCAGATTGTTGGCCGCATGCACTCCGCCATTTATGATATTCATCATCGGAACGGGCAGGTACCTGGCATTGATGCCGCCCAGATATCGATAAAGGGGCAATCCATAAGCCACAGCAGCAGCGCGAACCGCCGCCATCGATACGCCCAGAATTGCGTTGGCCCCAAGCCTTGACTTATTGGGAGTCCCATCAAGTTCAATCATCCGTTTATCCAATGTGGCCTGATCCGCGGCATCCATTCCCTCGATAGCCGGCGCAATCTTTGTGAGCACATTTTTTACGGCGGCGGTCACGCCTTTGCCCCCGTAACGTTTTAAGCGTTTGTCACGCAGTTCCAGCGCTTCCCGTTTTCCGGTAGAAGCACCAGAAGGGACTGCAGCTCTCCCGATTGCACCACACGCAACCATAACGTCCACCTCAACAGTAGGATTGCCTCGTGAGTCCAGTATCTGTCTTGCATTTACCTCAACAATTTCAGTCATGGCTGCCTCCTTCTTAGAGTGGCCGGAAAAAAGGAATATTGAAGACTAGCGGTTGATTGAAAAGGTGATTCCTCAGTTAGCGATTTTTTAGGTTACGGCATGCAATAGGACGAACATCGCCTGGCAAGCTGACTTCGTTGCTTGACAAATTTTAAGAAAATGTTACTCTGCTAAAGCGCTGATGTCAAGTACAGCCAGCAGCTCTACAGGACATTATCTAAAGCAATATTCGGTTATTGGTCAATTGACTTTTTACTTTTGAATACTAGCCGAGGTCATCCGTAGACCGTCTTGCCAAGCTTTGGTTCTCGGACGGCGCAAAAATATGAATAAGAAACGGGTAAGAAAACTGCAATATTATGAAAGATAAAAGCAAAGATTTGTATACAAACGCCCACCTTTTTATATCTGCCATAAGGGTTTGTGAACATCAGAATAGCACACCTCCGACAGTAGAAGATATATGTCGAGTTCTATCGATGTCAATTGAACACAGCAGTTACCTTTGCAGAAAATTAAAGGAAATGGGGATTATTGATGAGGTCGAAGGATCTTATGGCAACAGACTTTTTATCCGTGATTTTTTGAAAATTGAGGAGATTCCGCGTGGTGAAGATGAGAGCAAGTTAGAAGATGAGCTTAAAAAATTTCAGGAATCCCAAAAAGGTCTTTCCCAAAAAATTGAGTCGATTCAAACTCAGCAGGCAGAAAAAAAGAAAAACCTTTTTGCAGAAATGGAGAAAAAACTAAAACAAGAATTAGATAAAAAATGAAGCGCTCTGCAGCTTGCCTCTGGCGGAAGGGTTATCAGAGCCGAACCCGCCGTCGCTCTCAAGAGCCATAGCGCGCCAAATTGCACTATAGCGTAATTCACCTTTCCATTCTCCTTAGCAGACGACCGCGGAGGAGGGGCGTCAAGACGTTGTCGGAACAAGTCGACTCAGTTCGCCTGGCCTTCAATTTCCGGGCGTAGCCGAAGGCGAATACCGATCATATTTTTCCTTGACATAAATTCGCCTTTATCATTAAGCTTAATGTAATAAGCCATCCATTCTCTATTGTTTTCAAATAGATAAAATAATATCGTTAGATATTCAGCAGCGCACAAACTGACAACCTTCGGCCGGTTTCCAGCATGTAGAGGTTTAGTTTATCCAATACCGACCTTATAACGAAAAACGGGATCGAAAATGGATATTGGCATATCAGGCAATCAGGAGAACTATTACCGAAAAGTGATCCGCAAGGATTCTGACCAAATATCGTTGGATGCGGACATGATTCGTTTACTCATTGCGATTGATGAGAATAAAAGCCTGTATCAGATCGCCGAGGAAGTGGAAATGGAGGCGGTCACTTTGAAAAAAAATTTAGCAAAGCTCCTACAACAGGGGCTTATAGAACCGGTCAGAAAAGATCTTCCTGTCCTAGATAAGATTTTCCTACAGGCTCTTAAAATTAATCTATCGAAAGCCATTGGACCGATGGCCGAGATTTTAATCGAAGAGGTTGTTTCAGAAATGGAATTAACGAGCCCTGAAATCCCCATACACCAGGCTGCCGAATTGATTACGACCCTTTCTCACGAAATCCCCGATGAGGGAAAACGGATCGAATTTAAAAGATCCATGATGGATATCTTAAATAAAAAGCGAACATAAATTAAGGAGTACAGCCCATGATGGACATTATTTGTGATTCATGCGGAAAAAAGTATCGAGTTGATGAAACGAAAATGAAGGGCGAACGTGCCAAGGTCAAATG
>JASFTL010000210.1:0-6936 GCA_050053555.1 Desulfobacterales bacterium | reverse complement strand
AAATACCGCCGGGTTCGATCGAAATGACGGCTGCCTGAACATTACCACCTAAACGACCGGGAGGGTATACTTCAATCCGCTCTTTGGCATCGACAGTGCCGTTGACCTCTCCCATGATGACGACCGCGCCGGCAATGATATCTGCATCAATCACTGCTTTCTCGCCAACGATTAGCGTTCCACCCTGGCTGCAAATTTTGCCCTTGATACGTCCATCCACCCGGATGGTGCCTTGAAATTCAATTGTGCCTTCAAAACTGGCATCAGATCCTAAAAAAGTTGATATGGAATCAATTTTTTTATCTTTTTTCATTGTTAAGTTTACCTCCTGTCTTTTCAAAGACACAATGATATTATAATTCAGGTCTCGGCCAGTCAAGACCCGTATTTATACCCAATTCCGAGCAGTTGGGAGAGCAGCTTATTCCAGCATAAATCTCCGCATACTCACATTTAACAACAAGCCGATACCGATAGCAGAGGTCAGGACCGAAGATCCACCATAGCTGACAAAGGGCAGCGGCACGCCCACTACCGGAAACAGACCCATCGACATACCGATATTGATAAACACCTGCCAGAAAATCATAGACGTAACACCGACGGCCACAATGGTGCCAAAAGGTTCGCGGCATCCATGGGCGACAGTTAACCCCCAAAATATTAAAATAAGAAATAATAGAACCAATGTAACTGATCCAAGGAATCCCCATTCTTCAGCCAAAACCGAAAAAATAAAGTCCGTGTGCTCCTCTGGTAGGAATGAAAGTGCATTCTGCGTGCCTTTTAGAAACCCTTTGCCACTGAGCATTCCGGAACCGATTGCAATTTTGGACTGAATAATATGATACCCGGCTCCTAAGGGGTCCCGGTCCGGATCTAAAAATACCAGAATCCGCTTTTTTTGATATTCTTTTAGAAAAAGCCATATCAACGGAACCAGTACCGCTCCGGAAGCAATCAGGTATATAAAAGAACGTCTTTCAATTCTAACAAAAACCGTAATGGAGCCGGCAATCAACACCACCAGACCGGCTGTACCGAGATCCGGCTGTATGCCGATTAATAGGACCGGCAGCATCATGATCATCAGCGGCCGTATGAGCTCACGGAGGGTGAAGCCGCGGGTCTTCGCATCCTTTGAATAGTAATGCGCCAAACTGAGGATAACAGCAATCTTAACGAGTTCAGACGGTTGAAATGATAGCGGGCCGATGATTAGCCATCTTCGCGAACCGCCAACATATTTACCAAAATATAAGACAGCAATCAACAACGCAATGCAGGCAAAGTAAATGGGCTGTGCCCAGCGATCCAACATTTTATAATTAAATAGAAAAGCAGCCACCATGGCAATCAGCCCAACGGAAAACCACATCAGTTGCTTAAAGAACAAAATCTTTTGAGGTGTCGGGGTCTCCGCTGTTACGGCACTGTATAGAGTCATCAGTCCGACACACCCGATCAAGATGGCCAATCCCATCAAACCCCAATCAAAATATTGTATCAACCGTCGATCAAACAACGTCGTCTCGCTCCCGCTTCTTGTAGGTGTCAGGTGTCAGTGTTCAGGTGTCAGGATTGATCTATCCAAGATTCCGCTAGGTCGTATGCTGAAACCTGACATCCGAAACCTGAAACCCAATAAAAGGCCAGTAGCCAGTGGCCAATAACTTAGCCATCGCCGCCAGTATTGTTCATATCCTTTTGCGTTGCCATCTGTGTATTGACAGGTGGCTTGCGTAAATACGTTTTTATCATTTCCTTGGCTATCGGTGCTGCGGTTCCGGAGCCGTGTTCACCGTGTTCGACAACGACCGCCACCGCAATAACCGGATTGTCAGTAGGCGCATACGCTACAAACCATGCATGGGCTCTTAAATGTACCGGCATATCTTCTTCCGGCAGCTCATCGTCCTCTTTGCGGCTAATTACCTGTGAAGTGCCGGTCTTGCCACTGATATCGATATCGGCCAGACGGCTGCCGCGAGCCGTTCCATTTTCTCCGTTAACCACCTTCCATAAGCCCAGTTTAACCAGATCTAAGTTGGATGAGCTAACCGGTAATTTTCCGATCCGCTTCGGTTCATTCTTCTGAAGGATCTGTCCATCGACCATTTTAATACGGTCCAATATCAGCGGCTGATAACGATTGCCCCCATTGGCAATTGCAGCGACCAAAACCGCCATCTGAAGAGGGGTTGCCAGGTTAAATCCCTGACCAATAGCAATCGACAGGGTTTCGCCTTCTTGCCAAGGCACACCGGTGCGTTTCTTTTTCCAGGCAGCTGTTGGAATCAGCCCATGGGCTTCCTGATCCAGATTAATTCCGGTCGGTGTGCCCAAACCGAAAGCTTTGGCATACCAGGCTAAACGATCGACGCCGAGTCGCTGGCCGACCTGATAAAAAAACACATCGCATGATTCCTCCACCGCCTTGATGATATTGACTTTTCCATGCCCACCCTTTTTCCAACAGCGGTAGACTCGATTGCCAAACCGATATTGCCCCGGGCAATGAAGAGTGGTCCGATCATCGATGACGCCCTCTTGAAGCCCAGCAAGGGCTGTGATTACTTTGTATGTTGATCCGGGCGGATATTCGCCCTGAATCGCCCGATTTGACATCGGTCTGAAGGGATTGGAAATCAGCAAATCCCATTGTTCATGTGTGATGCCACCAACAAAAAAATTTTGATCAAAGGAGGGGCTGCTGGCCAGCGCCAAAATTTGACCGGTTCCAGGTTCGATCGCAACCGCCGCGCCGACAACTCCATCCAGAAGTGCCTCGGTGCGGTGCTGCAATTGCTGATCGATGGTCAAAAAAACATTGTGTCCGGGCTCCGCGTCAACCGTCTTTAAAACCCGCACTATTAGACCATTGGCATTAACTTCAACCTGTCGGCCACCCCGTTTGCCCCTTAGATAATTCTCATAAACCTTTTCGGCACCGAATTTTCCGATCAGGTCACCACTGCGACAATCCGGATATAAGCCGCTTTCAAGTTCATCGGGGCTGATTTCGCTCAAGTAGCCGATAAGATGTGCGGCCTGGCGTTCATGAATATAGTGACGTCGCAAATTCACATTTACCAAAACGCCCGGAAGATCATATTTGCTCACTTCGATGGCCGCCAAGGTGTCGCGCCCCACATCTTGTTTGAGCAAGCGGGGTGTATAAGCCGAAGCATCTTGGGTCTGTTCTATTTGGGATAGCAGGGTGTCCGTAGGAGTTCTAAGATGCCGCGACAGTTTTTCAAGCGTTCGCTGCAGGGGCTGGGCGTCCTTTATCGTAATGTGGACATCAAATGCAGGCCGGTTATCGACCAGCAGGTCGTTATTGCGATCATATAAACGTCCTCTCGGAGGATCGATACTTTGCAGCCGGATGCTATTATTTAATGATAACCGTCGGAACTCATCTCCCATGATCACCTGCAGATAAATCAGCCGGATAAAAAGCACAACAAAGGCTGCCAGCACACAAATAATTACGCCGCTGATTCGTTGCTTATACCATTCAGCATCTGCTGTTTTTAAGTATCTAACCATAAACGTTCGCTTGCGGTGAAGCGCCATTTAATTGAATGTTAAAGCGTCGGGAGATGGACAACAAGCCCAATAAAAAAAAGGGGCCCGTTAACGTCGCCCAAAAAAACGACAGAGAGATATTTTTGAGAGCATCTGCCGGTAGTTGCCAATGTGGGCCCGAAAGTGCAAAGGCCCCAATAACGATAACATTTTCAATCAAAGCAGCAATGACGACCACTAATGATAAAAGAAATTTATTGCTCACCCGCAGGAATTTTAAAACCCAGCGTACACCGATAAACAGCCAGAAATAATACGTCATATAAAGCCCGAAAGGACTTCCAGAAAGGTTATCCATAATCAATCCGAGAATGATAACAAACGGCAGGCCTTCGCGGATGGGCAGGCAGATACATATGAAAATGACAAAAGGAATCAGAAGATCATAAATTCCGCTAAACGCACTGAAATAAGGCAAAACGGTGGTTTGAATTAATATCAAAAAAAGGCAGGTGCCGATGTAAAAGCCATATCTCATTTCTGACTCGCATAAGTTTGTATTTTGGAACGCAGGACGACTAACACCTCCTCAAGTTTTTCATAATCTACGAAAGGCTCAACGGTAATTTCATAAAAAATATCGGAGGTGCGTTCGCTTAAATCCGATACCCGACCAATGCGAAGTCCTTTTGGATATACGCCGTCGAGTCCGGATGCGATAACGGTATCACCGACCTGAACATCGTGCTTGCGCAAAACAAATTCAAATCGACATTGGTCAGCTGAAGCCCCTTTTATAATTCCCCGCGCTCGCGAGCGTTGCACCAATGCATCAACGGCGCTGTTCCGATCAATAATCAGCATCACTTTAGAATAATGATCAGAGGCTTCGATCACCTGACCGGCAATACCCTGTGGAAGGACCACCGGCAGCCCTTTCTGTAATCCATCGGCTTTGCCTTTATCAATGATAATCGTTTTAAACCAAGTGGATGGATCTTTTCCAATAACCTCAGCTGCTACTACCCGATTCGCCAAAGTTCTTTGAAAGCTCAGCAAGTTGCGCAGGCGTTCATTGGCCAGTTCAAGCTCACGCCATTGATTGTTTTTCTTAATGGCATGGTTTAAGGATGTTTTTAAGGCGTTGTTTTCCTGAGAGACCGAAACCAAAAAAAAATAATGCCCCCAAATCTCTCGAACAAAACGAACCGAGTGGGTGACAAACTCTTGGAAGGGGGCCACAAAAGAAAGCCCTACGCGGCCCAAACCAAAATTTGATTGGCTTTTACTGGTCACCGAAAGGAGGATTACATTGACAGTGATCAGAACGATCCCGCCAACAATCAGAACCATCTTTTTGGAGAACATAAATCTTTGCTTACTTCATTGACACGTGGTAGAAGGGAATTTCGGAATACAGAAATGATGATGGGCTCAATGATCTCACATCAATCAGAAAAGATTGAATTTTTCTTTATTTAACCCGCCTCCAGCCTGTCTTCCAAATTCAGAGCTTGATTTATCAATCCGGATAACCGGTCGGTTTTTGGAGACGCGGGATCAGTTGACCACTACTTCTTTCAGAATTTCAAGATTGTCGAGCGCCTTTCCTGAACCCATTGCGACGGTTGATAATGGATCCTCGGTAACCGTAACCGGCAAACTCGTCTCCTCCCTGATGAGTTTATCCAGATTCTTGAGTAACGCGCCACCTCCTGTCAGAATGATGCCCCGATCAACGATGTCGGCAGATAATTCGGGAGGCGTCTGCTCCAAAGCAATTTTTACGGTCTCAACGATTGCATCGATTTGTTCAGAAATTGCAATTCGTATCTCTTCAGAATCAATCGATAAAATTTTTGGAATCCCGGAAGCAAGGTCTCGGCCTTTAACTTCAATCGTCTCTAAACTTTGCGAATCAGGATAAGCATTGCCGATCGACGTTTTTATCGTCTCAGCAGAGCGTTCACCGATCAGCAGGTTATATTTGCGTTTGATATACTGGATGATTGCGGAATCCATTTTATCACCGGCCACCCTAACCGATCGGGAATATACAATCCCCTTTAACGAAATCACCGCGACTTCTGTGGTCCCACCGCCGATATCTACAACCATGTTACAGGTCGGTTCGGTGATGGGGAGCCCGGCTCCGATGGCCGCGGCCATTGGTTCATCTATCAGAAACACCTCGCGCGCCCCGGCGGACTCAGCCGATTCCCTGACAGCCCGTTTTTCAACCTGCGTAATGCCTGAAGGGACCGCGATGATAATGCGCGGCCGAACGAAGGTCCGACGGTTATGGACCTTATGAATAAAGTGGCGCAGCATGGCCTCGGTCACTTCAAAATCGGCAATAACACCATCACGCATCGGGCGGATGGCTAAAATATTTCCGGGAGTTTTCCCCAGCATGTTCTTCGCCTCAACACCAACGGCCAAAACACGATTTTTGGATCTGTTGCCCGTGCTGATAGCGACCACCGATGGTTCACTTAATACGATGCCGCTTCCTTTAACATAGACAAGGGTGTTGGCCGTTCCCAGGTCGATGGCTAAATCATTTGAAAACACGCCTAAAATTCTGTCAAAAAATAAATTCATTCTCAAAGGCCTCGCAAGAAAGAATGTATATAAAAATTCAATGGATGGCAAACAAAATTATTGTATCATGACAAGCGAAAATAATCACCAAAAAATTCACGCAGCAATGGTGTCCATCACGGCGTCGTGTATTTCGGGCCTGAATTCTTTAATGCCTTCATTTTCACGCGAGGGATGCACACGATTGGTTAATAAAATGACAATCACAGATCGCTCAAGATCCATCCAGAATGAGGTTCCCGTAAATCCCAGATGCCCGATGCTGGTTGGTGAAAAGCCGCGTCCGCAACTGGAATCGGTTACGCTGGGTGTATCAAATCCAAGGGCCTTATCTGTCCCGGGCAATCGTTTAAAAAATTGATGCAGGAGGTCTCTATGAAATATTTCGCTTTTCCTTTCTCCATGATAAACAGCGAGCAGCTCAGCCAAAAGCCGATGAACGTCGTCAGCCGTCCCAAAAAGACCGGCATGCCCCTCAATGCCACCGACCACATATGCATTCTCATCATGCACCTGACCCTCTAATATTTTATGACGCCACGGGCAATTCTCCGTCGCCGCAAAGAGACCCCGGTTTTTCAGCGTGTTATTTGAAATAAAGAAAAGATTTTCAAGTCCCAGAGGTCGATAAAACTCATCTACTACAAAATGGTCCAGGCGTTTATCCGAAACGCATTCAACGACCCATGCCAGAATCATAAACCCCAAATCGCTGTAACAGACGGTTTTACCGATGGGATGGACGAGCGGTTCTTGCACCAAAAGTTTTCGTAGCGCACCTCTGCGTGAATCCGGGTCAAT
>JASFTL010000209.1:0-6945 GCA_050053555.1 Desulfobacterales bacterium | reverse complement strand
TGAAGCCGTTGACACCCGGCAAGTGGTTCAGCAGCTCCAGACGGATCCTCTGGTCGATCGTGTCGAATTTATCGAGCAAACCTGTACTGCTGGCGGATGGGAGCATCTGGAGCAACTGGTCGATGAAAACAAACCCAATCGGATATTGATCGGTGCCTGCCTGCCTTATGTCTATAAACCCAAAATTAAAGAGCTCGGCCGGCGAATCGGTCTGGATGCAGGACTGATTGATGCCATCGATCTGGGTTCTGAGTACCAAAAAGGCAATCCAGACGATGAGGATAAGATTTTTGCCGCTCGCAAATTGAGTTCCAAACTGGAAATGGGCGTCGCAAAGCTCAAATGGGTTGAACCCTCCCCCCCCCCTGCCATTCAGGTCATCCAACGGGCTGTCGTTGTCGGCGGCGGCATTGCCGGTATGACGGCCGCTTTGGCGATAGCCGATCACGGTTTCCAGGTGGAACTTGTGGAACAAATTGATCGCTTGGGAGGCAACCTGAACTGGCTGGAGCGAACCTTAGACGGGCCCGGCCCCAAAGAGTTACTGCAAGAAACGTGTACATCCGTAGAAAAGCATCCCCAAATACAGGTGCATATGCAATCCCGGGTGGTTCATTCCGCAGGTCAGGTGGGCAACTTTCATACCACTATAGCGGACGCTCAAAACGCCGAACAAACCTTGCAGCATGCGGTCACGATTTTGGCCACCGGTGGAACCGAGGCAACAACGTCCGCTTATGGGTACGGGACCAGCCCGGCCATCATGACCCAGAGAGAATTGGAACAAAAACTTTCTGATCATCGCATTGATCCGATGCAACTGAACTCTGTGGTCATGATCCAATGCGTGGATTCGCGCGAAGAACCACGTAATTATTGCAGCCGAGTCTGCTGTGCAAATAGCTTGAAACACGCCTTGTACCTTAAAGAAACGAATCCCGCGCTTCAGGTTTATATTCTCTACCGCGATATGATGACCTATGGTTTTTATGAAACCTATTACACCCGTGCTCGCAAGGTCGATGTGATCTTTATCCAATACCCGATCACCGAAAAACCACAGGTCGAGACGGATGGGTCAGATGTAAATGTAAGCGTCCGCGATCCCCTTATTGACAGGCGCGTACAAATCCAGACAGATCTTCTGGTGCTGGCCACCGGCGTCATTCCAACTCTACCGCCAGAGCTGGCGGAAACTTGCGGGGCAGCTGTGGACCCGGACGGCTTTTTCCAGGAGGCGGACAGCAAATGGAGACCGGTCGATTCACTGAAAGAAGGCGTTTTTGCCTGTGGCTTGGCCCATTCTCCCCGGAACATCGCTGAAACGATCGCCACGGCTGAAGCAGCCGCTCAGCGGGCGCTGCGAATTTTAGCACGTGAGCGTCTCGCGGCCGGCAAGGTTATCGCCCGTGTGCATCATAGCCTCTGCAGTTTGTGTCAGCGTTGCATCGACGCCTGCCCTTACGGGGCCCGCACGATTGATCCTGACCAGGATAAAGTTTTGGTCAATCCTGCCATGTGCCAGGGATGCGGATCCTGTGCCGCCATTTGTCCTAACGGTGCATCGGTTCTGGAAGGATTTTTGGAACAGCAAATGCTGGAGATGATCGATGCAGCCCTGAATTAGTTATTTGTTATGGTTTATTTGTGATAGGTGGGTGCGGATTTCAGACCGTGAAAGCAGGTAAAAAGGACGATACAGTGAAAATAGCAACACATTTAGAAGCGAATGACATAGCCGTTTCTGCTTACGAACCGCTGGCACGCATTCAGGAAATGATACGCCCCTGCATTCAATGTGGCACGTGTACGGGCAGCTGCCCCAATGCGTTTGCCATGGATCACACACCACGGCAACTGTGGCGTCTGGTACTGCTAGGACAAACAGACGAAATCTTCCATAGCAAAACTTTTTCACTTTGTTCGGATTGCTACACCTGTGCACTGCGATGTCCACGCGGCCTTCCACTCACTGAAGCCATGGATGCATTGAAGCAGATTGCCGCCAGAGAAAATCCGGCTGAATATAAGTCCAGTCTATTATTTTATAAAAATTTTATTCGAAGCGTTCGGCGACACGGCCGCGTCAGGGAAATGGAATTTATGGCAAATTATTTTGCGGCCTTGAAAAATCCAATGGCCCCCTTGCGGTTTGCTTCGTTGGGAATCAGGCTGATGACCAAAGGAAAGATTTCAGTAAAATGGCCACTGAAGACCCGGTTGTCATTGGAAAAGGTGTTTCAAAAAGTCAAGGAATTGGAGAACCACACATGAGATATCTATACTATCCGGGGTGTTCGCTCGAGGGCACTGCGCTTGAATATAATCTCTCCACCCGCAGCATTATGCAGGCTGCAGGAATCGAACTGGTCGAAATACAAGATTGGACCTGTTGCGGCGCCAGTGCTGCAGAAGCCACAAGCGAGCTGCTTGCATTGGCGCTGCCGGCGCGAAATCTTGCCATCGCAGAAAGCATGCACGATGTCGACGATATCCTAGTCCCCTGCAGCGCCTGCTATCTAAACCTGAAGAGAGCAGAAGAAAAAGCCCGCAACGACCTGAAGGTGATGGAAACCTTAAACGACATTTTAGCAGAAGAGCAACTTCACTTGCAGGGTCGGGTTACCGTCCGGCATCTACTCGATGTCGTTGTCAATGATATTGGCGCATCAAAAATTCAGGGTCTGGTTAAGCAGCGCTTTTCTGGACTCAAGATCGCCCCCTATTATGGCTGTCAATGTTTGCGGCCCTATCGCGTATTTGATGATCCGGAAATGCCCCGCTCCATGGAACCGCTTATTGAAGCTACCGGCGCAAAGGTCCACCATTGGGACCTGGCCGCCAAATGCTGCGGTGCTTCCCATATGAATACCAAGATGGAAGTGGGCCTTGAGCTTGTAACTAACATATTAAAGGGCGCCAGGGGTGCCGATGCCGTCGTCACCGTTTGCCCGATGTGTCAGATAAATCTGGAAGCCCATCAGCGTAAAATTTCCCATGCGCAACATGACGACCTGAACACAACGATCCTTTATCTGCCACAGCTATTAGGACTGGCACTTGGTATTTCTCATAAAGAATTAGGGCTGAATTTGAATCTTTCCATCAGCAATGGTTTTCAAGAAAAACTTCAACATGCAGCGTAATATAGCAATGATCATCATAGCCGGATTTTAGAAATGCTAAAGTATATACCCAAAATACGCCACAGCCTTATTTCCAAATTGATCGTCTCCGTCGGTCTAATGCTGTTATTGTCGTTGGCGACCTGGGCTTACATAAACACCAACTATCAGAAAAAAAAGTTTATGGCGGATATCGTCAGCAGCACCGACCGGCTGACGAATACAATTCGTTTGGGTGCCCACTACGCCATGATGCTGAATTCCCGGGATGATATCAATCAAATCATACAAAATATCAGCAGGCAAAAGGAGATTGAAAATATCCGGATTTATAACAAGGAAGGCAAGATAAAATTTTCAAATAAAACCGCGGAAGTTGACAATACGACCAATATCGAAGCCGAAGCCTGTTACATCTGTCATCGTTCCGAACCTCCCTTGTCCGAGGTGAGTCTGGATCAACGCACACGGATGTTTACGTCTCCAAAGGGATATCGACTTCTGGGAATCATCAGTCCTATCCGTAATGAGCCTGGGTGTTCCACTGATGCCTGCCACGTGCATCCTAAAGGGAAAAAAATTTTAGGCGCTCTGGATTTAGTGGTGTCTCTTAAGGATACCGACAAAGAAATAAAAAAAGCCCAAAGAAGCATGATGGGTCTGACCATTTTTTTGTTTCTGCTGACTTCAGCCATCATCTTTGTGTTTGTATTACGTTTCGTCAATCGGCCAATTCAGAAATTAATCAATGGAACCCGGCAAATCGCACGAGGTGACTATCAAAACAAGGTCAATGTCGAACAGCATGATGAAATGAGCCAACTGGCAGCGGCAATCAATCAAATGAGTGATGAGATTGCTGAAAAACAGATCGAACTGAACAAACAAAGAGATGAATATCAGACGCTGTTTGAACGCGTGCCGTGTTTGATTACGGTTCAAGATAGAGACTTTAAACTGCTAAGATATAATCGCGAATTTTATGAACGCTTCGCGCCGCAGTCAGATGATTATTGCTTTCACGCTTATAAAGGCCGTGAAGAAAAGTGTATCAATTGTCCGGTTGAAAAAACCTTTGAAGATGGGTTGCCTCACTATGGCGAAGAGACGGGATTGGGGAAGAATGGCAGCCTGACTCACTGGATTGTCAGGACCTCTGCAATAAAAAATACCAAAGGTGACATCATTGCCGCAATGGAAATGAGCCTGGACATCACCGCAAGAAAACAGCTTGAAGAAAAGTTAAAGGAGTCGGAAAAAAAATATCATGAAATTTTCAACAACATGCCCAACCCGGTTTTCGTTCTGGATATGGATTCCCTGAAAATCCTTGACTGCAATGCAAGTGTGAAGTCGGTCTACGGCTATGACAAAATAGAAACGCTCAGCCGATCATTTTTAGATCTATTTTTAGAAACCGATCGAGATAAATATGCTACTGAAATAAAAAAATCTGCAACGATCAACCAGGTTAAGCATCGAACCAAGGCGGGAAAAACGGTTTTCGTTAACATTCGGGTCTCACCATCGAATTATCCGGGTAAAAAGGTTTTATTGGTATCCACCAGCGATATTACCAAAAGGCTCGAAACCGAGCAACAGCTCATACAGGCTAGCAAAATGGCCACTTTGGGAGAAATGGCGACCGGCGTCGCCCACGAGCTCAATCAACCCCTCTCGGTGATCAAAACCGCCAGCAGCTTTTCGATTAAGAAAATTGAAAAAAAGGAGGCAGTCGAAGATGAGATTTTGTTTAATATATTGGTGAAGATCGACAGCAATATCGATCGTGCCACTAAGATTATCAACCATATGCGGCAATTTGCCCGTAAATCCGACATAGATCTCGAAAAAGTTCAGGTCAACACCGTTTTGAAAAAAGCCTTCGAGATCTTCAGCCAGCAGTTAAAGTTAAGAGGAATCGAGGTGCAGTGGCAGATTGAGAAAAAACTGCCCAGAATTTATGCCGATCCCAGCCGTTTAGAGCAGGTGTTTATTAATCTTCTATTAAACGCCAGAGACGCAATCGAAGAGAAATGGGGCCCCGGCCAGCCCAGCATGGGTGCGAAAAAGATCATTCTGACAACAAGAAAAGACGACCAACATGTTATCTGTAGGGTTTGTGATACCGGAAAAGGCATTTCTGAAATGATCGCGGATAAGATCTTTGAACCTTTTTTCACTACAAAAGAGGTCGGTAAGGGCACCGGTTTGGGACTGTCCATCAGCTACGGAATCATAAAAGACTGCGGGGGCAGCATAGAGGTTGCCGCCAACATACCCGAAGGAGCCTGTTTTATTTTAAAATTCCCGATTCCGGAAACAAAAGATGGAAATTAAAAAGAAAATATTACTCGTTGATGACGAGCAAGATATCCGCGATGTTCTTCATTTACCGCTGTCGGATCTGGGTTATGAAGTCATTGAGGCTGAAGATGGCGACGAAGCCCTACGCATATTTCTTGAGGTGCAACCGCCGATTGTGCTGACCGATATCAAAATGCCGAACATGGATGGCATTGAATTGTTACGAAAAATCAAACAGGAAAACCCGGAAACCGAGGTGGTCATGATCACCGGACACGGCGATATGGACCTGGCCATCAAGAGTTTGAAATATGAAGCCACTGATTTCATCACCAAACCCATTAATGTGAATGTTCTCGAAATTGCGTTGCAAAGGGTTCGCGATAGAATTGTCACTCGCCAACAACTCAGAGAATATACCGAAAGCCTGGAAAAACTGCTCCGTGAAAAAACAGAATTACAGGATCACCTTTCTTCATTGGGTCTGATGATCACCTCAATCTCCCATGGAATAAAAGGGCTATTAACCGGATTGGATGGCGGTATGTATATCCTTGAAAGGGGGTTTGTTGAAAAAAACCAAGTCGAGATTACCGACGGATGGAAAGTCGTCAAACAAATGGTTGAGCGCATCCGTAAGATGGTCCTGGACATTCTTTATTACGCCAAAGAACGGGATCTGAGATGGGAACGAATCGGAGCCTTAAGCTTTGCAGAAGAAATCGCCAAGGTCGTTGGACCGAAATTACAGTCTGAGGCGATCGCGCTTGAAACGAGTTTTGATTCAAAAATCGGTGAATTTGAAATTAATGCGGGTTATGTCCATTCGGCGCTTCTCAACATAATTGACAACGCAATGGATGCATGTGTCAAAGACAAATCAAAACAAAAACATAAAATCACTTTAAAGGTGAGGCAGGATAAACGCTACATCATATTTGATATTGCTGACAACGGAATCGGAATGGACAGCGAAACCAGCACAAAAATCTTTACGCCTTTTTTCTCTTTAAAGGGAGAAAAGGGGACGGGTTTGGGTCTTTTTATTTCGAACAAGATTATCGAAGAACATGGCGGTGAGATCATCGTCAAGTCCCAACTCGGTCGCGGAAGCTTGTTTAGAATTAAAATACCCAAACTGCAGTCCGAATCAGTTCCGGCGTCTAAAAAGGCCTCACCGGCAGAAGCAGGATGACTATCATTTTCACGGCTTAACGAAAGTTAGACATCATGGAAAAACAAATCAAATTATGCAGATTCTGCTCCCGGCATTCTTTGGCGGTTATGTTGGGAGCATTCATTCACCTCTTACCATGGAAGAGCGGCTTCGTTTGAAAATCCGTCATAAATTTTAGATCTGAGAAAATTCATTGGAAAACCAGAAAAGGAGGGATTAAAATGACGAAAATGCAGAAATATATGGTCATCCATATTGACCCCCACATTCCATGGGAAAAAGTTGAAGAGAACTGGGCTAAGCTGGCCAATGTCGAACACGCGACCTGGGTTCGAA
>JASFTL010000208.1:0-6991 GCA_050053555.1 Desulfobacterales bacterium | reverse complement strand
TCACACTGGGCGATGCCATGACCTATTCGACCTTCGGATATATCGTCAGGTATATCAGCGCTGCGGCCCCTCACCTGAAGATTGAAACCATTCCGGGCATATCTTCTTATCAGGCCGCCGCCGCACGGTTGAACACGCCTCTGGTGGAAGGCGAGGAATCGCTGATGGTCGTTTCCGGCGCCAAAGGCGGCAATCATTTGAGAGCGCTTTCCGGCAAGCCCGAAAATGTGGTTTTTTTAAAAGCATATCGAAACATTAAAGATATCACGGATGCCATAAAGGAAAGCGGATCTTATCAGGAATGTGTGGGGATTAAAAACTGCGGACATGAAAATGAAGAGATCATTCCGAATATAGAAGCGCTCAATAGCCAGACGCCAAATTACTGGACGTTAATCATTGCCAAAAAGAAAAAGGAAGATGACACATCAAAAGGCTAAGTCCGCCGCTACGCCGCTCTGGGTATCATTTGTTTTTTCAGCGGTCGTTCTGTTAATCGGGTTTTTCCTGATCGAAGACCTTCATATCGACCGCTTGATGTCCAGGCTTTTATGGCCCCTGGCCCGCCTGATGCTCTTTATCAGCATCGGGTTGATGGCCGGACAAGTCATTGAGGCCACCGGGTGGACCCATGCCCTGGCTGTTTTGGCCAGACCGCTGTTTCGGTTTAGCCATCTGGGCAATCATTGCAGTGCCGCATTTACGGCCGCCTTTTTCTCGGGCGTGTCGGCCAATGCCATGCTTTTAGACTTCTACAAAGAAGGCAAAATAACCCGCAATCAGTTATTTGTATCCAATTTTATGAATCAGCTGCCGGCCTTTTTTTTACATCTGCCGACCACCTTTTTTATTGTCATTCCGCTGACCGGGTGGGCCGGCGCTCTTTATTTTCTTTTAACATTTGCGGCGGTCATGCTGCGAACGCTATGTCTTACTTTTTATGGCCACTTTGGACTTTCGCCAGATGAAGTCGCCGTTGATGAAAAGATAAAAAACACAATGGCACCAAAACCGAGCAAAACAGAAAAAACCTGGCAGGGCCTTAAAACGAAATTCCCGGGCCGCATCAAAAGAATCATCGTTTACGTTGTGCCGATCTACATTCTGATATTCATCCTCAATGACATGGGCCTTTTTAAAATGCTGCGCCAATGGCTGTCGGGTTTTGTGGTGACCACATTTATTCCCATGGAAGCATTATCGGTAGTGATATTGAGTTTTACGGCCGAGTTTACGTCTGGATTTGCAGCCGCCGGGGCCTTGCTTGATGCCGGTATTCTAACTGTTAAACAAACGGCCATGGCCCTGCTGATCGGCAACATCATCGCCTTTCCCATTCGCGCCCTGCGGCATCAACTGCCGCACTACATCGGAATTTATTCACCTAAAATGGGCGTCCAGCTGCTGGCGATGGGGCAGGGGTTTCGGATTACCAGTATCATTTTGGTCGGGGTAATTTATTATAATATCGCTTGAAAATATTTCTGTCCGTGGCTCGTTGTCAGTGGTCCGTGGCATGAATTCAATCTGACTGGAGCGCAAATAGAAAAAATCGCGCGGTTGAATTCATGCGAGATGATTTTATTAATTTACCACTGACAGCGGACGACGGACCACGAACATTTTTTATGAAAAGAACATTGAAAACCGGCTTTACCACCGGAACGGCGGCTGCCGCGGCTGCCAAAGCTGCCTTGCATTACCTCCTGCAAGGACATATGCCCACCCGGGTAAGGATTGAGCTGTTGACCGGCGACAAAATTGCGATTCCGATACACCGTTGTGAACGCATAACCGCAAATAGAGCCAAATGCACGGTAATCAAGGATGCCGGCGATGACCCGGATGTGACCCACAAAGCGGAAATCGGAGCTGATGTGAAACTGGCCGAACCGAAATCAAATCATCATAACGGCATACATATTAGCGGAGGCGCCGGTGTCGGGAAAATTACAAAACCCGGACTTGAGATGCCGCCTGGAGAGCCGGCGATCAATTCCGGGCCGCGCAAGATGATCAAACAGGCCATAACAGAAGCCTTGGACGAACATGACATGCAGGGCGCCGTCACCGTAGAGATCTTTGTCCCCCAAGGCGAAAAAATTGCCAAAAAGACCTTAAATGCCCGGCTGGGCATTTTAGGGGGGATCTCCATTTTAGGAACCACCGGATTGGTGCGTCCGATGTCCCATGATGCTTTTATTGCCACCATCGAATCCGCGCTTTCGGTTGCGAGGGCTTCCGGAAACAGCAAAGTGGTTTTGACCACCGGACGGCGCAGTGAGCGCTATGCCCAGAATCGATGGCCATTTTTACCGCCGGAAGCCTTTGTTCAGATCGGAGATTTTTTTAAGCGCTCTTTGGAAATAGCTGCCGGCCATGGTTTTGCACAGATTACACTGGCCGTCTTCTTTGCCAAAGCATTGAAAATGGCCCAGGGTGTTCCGCATACCCACGCGGCCAAATCGCAATTGACGCTCGACAAACTCTCAAAGTGGGCAAGGCAAATATCGCGGGAATCAAAATTGAGCCGACGCATTTTAGCGGCCAACACCGCCCGTCATGCCTTTGACATGATTTACCCGGATCATCCGGAATTGATCGCTCACGTGGGCAATCAAATGATACGGTCGGCAAAGATGTTTGCGGGCAAAAATAGCCGCATACACACTGTCATTTTTGATTATGAGGGCAGCGTGGCATATGAATCAGCCATGGGGACTTTAAAACGCAAAGGATAGGAATGTTCGCATGAAACCGGTCAGCATCATCGGTATGGGTATGGGGCGGCAAGATCTAACGGCCAAACATCTGAGCATCATCGCTCAGGCTGACATACTGGTCGGCGGCCGGCGGCTGCTGGAAAATTTTAAGGATCTGCAGGTTCAGAGAAAACCGATTGGTAAAAACATCGATGAGGTCATTGACTTTGTTAAAGAGAAAAGCAAACACCATAAAATCGTTGTGCTGACATCCGGTGATCCTTTGTTTTACGGAATCGGCGCTAAAATGGCAGGCGCGCTGGACGCGAATCAAATTCGCATATACCCCAATATCAACTCGGTGGCGGCCGCATTTGCGCGCCTAAAAGAGCCCTGGGACAACGCCGCTGTCATCAGTCTGCACGGCAGACAAAATGAAGCCAGACTCTATGGCACCCTTGAGAAAGAAAACAAGATAGCGGTATTTACCGATCCGAAAAAGAACCCCGCCTGGCTGGCGGCACGCCTGATCGCAAAAGAGTTTACCCATTTTAAAATGTGTGTGCTCGAGGCCCTGGGCAGCGGCGCTGAGCGCTTTGACTGGTATACGCTGCAAAAGGCCGCCAAAATGAAGTTTGCCGAGCCCAACATGGTGGTGCTGAAACGCAGCCCTCTGGAATCGGATCCCAAGCCTAAACTTTATTTGGGCGCACCGGATAGCTGGTACGACCACCAGGGCGGCTTGATTACCAAATCGGAAATAAGAGCCATCACGCTTTCGAAATTGCAATTGGAACCGCATCACATACTATGGGACCTGGGGGCCGGCAGCGGCGCCATCTCAATTGAGGCGGCCCTGTTTGCGAAGAGAGGAAAAATTTTGGCTGTCGAACAAGATCCAGCTCGAATCGAGCATATCAAGAATAATAAAAAGCGATTCAACATAGGAAATCTAAAGATCGTTCAAGCCATCTTGCCAAAAGGCCTGTCGACTTTACCAAGACCGGATCGTATTTTTATCGGAGGCGGCGGCAAAAACTTAAAAACAATTGTCATGCAAGCAGCCAAACACCTCAAGCCCGGCGGACGCATCGTCATCAATACGGTCCTGCTCCCAAATCTGCAGGTTGCCAAAAGTGCCTTAGACCAGCTTAGATTTGAAACCAACGTCATTCAGGTTCAAATCAACCGTAGCCGGCAAATGCCCTGGGCTGAAAGGTTTGAGGCCCAAAACCCGGTCTGGATCATCTCCGGATTTCGGATTTCGGAATAATTAAATGAATTATGCGATCTGCCGATTTTAACTTTACTTCGAAAGGCAGTGCAAGATTACCAAACAAAACACAAAATACAGACACGTAAATGAGCAAATTGACCAAATCGAATAAATCTACAATCCGCAACCGACTCGGCCGAGCTCGTTGCGGGCCGCAATCCGCAATAAAACACCCCGTGTTATTTGTGGGCGCCGGCCCGGGAGATCCGGAACTGATTACCGTTAAAGGCAAACGCGCCCTGCAGGAAGCGGATCTGGTCATTTATGCGGGCTCGCTGGTCCCCGAGGCAATCCTCAAGTGGACCCGGCCCGAAACCCAAACCATAAACAGCGCATCCATGCATCTGGATGAGATCATCGCTGAAATCGAAGCGGCCAACGCCGCCGGCAAACGCGTCGTCCGCTTGCACACCGGCGATCCCAGTCTGTATGGCGCCATATTGGAGCAGATGGCCGAGCTGCAGAAAAGATCCATTCAGTACCGGGTTATTCCCGGTGTCACCGCCGCATTCGCAGCCGCGGCAGCCATGGGTATTGAATTTACCCTGCCGCAAATATCCCAGACCCTGATTCTAACGCGTATGGCCGGCAGAACGCCGGTGCCGGAATCTGAAAACCTGCTGTCCTTGGCGCAACACCAAACGTCCATGGCTATTTACTTGAGCATCTCTTTGATAGATGAAGTCGCCGGAATTTTAGTCAAATCTTATGGCCCTGAGGCCGGCTGCGCGGTGGTTTATTGCGTCAGTCAGCCGGATGAACGCATCATTATCACCCGCTTGAAGAATCTCGCCCAGACGGTGGCGGCCGAAAAAATTACACGTAACGCCTTAGTCATCGTCGGCAAGGTTTTGGATGTTGATCTCCTTGAGTTGAAGCATAAATCGAACTTATACGACCAAAATTTCAAGCACGGACATCGAAAATAAATGCAGTCTCCATCAAAGGATAAAACCGCTGTCTGGGTGATTACGCCCAATGGTGTTGCCATCGCGCAGCGGATTGCAAAGCATCTGCCGTCGGCAGACATTTATACATCCAATAAAATAGAAACGGCCGCCCATAACGCATCGGCCTTCGGCAAATTATCAGATGCTGTGGCAGAAAGATTTCACTTCTACAAGGCGCATATTTTTATTATGGCCACCGGTATCGTCGTCAGAGTAATTGCCCCGTTCATTCAAAATAAATTCGAAGATCCGGCCGTGGTTGTCGTCGATGATCAAGGCCGGCATGCCATCAGTCTGCTGGCCGGTCATTTAGGTGGTGCCAATAATTTAACCCGCAAAATAGCCGGGATGATCCATGCCGATGCGGTAATCACAACGGCTACGGATGTGAATGAGAAACCGGCGATCGACGTGCTTGCAAAAGAAAAAAAGCTGGTCATCGAAAACCCTGCGGCCGTAAAAACCGTCAATATGGCCTTGTTGACCGATCAAGAAATCGGTCTGCATGATCCCTTTGACGTGCTAAAGGATGATATTCCAAATGTGTTCATGTTGAACGCAGAAGACGTATCGAATACAGGGGACGCCAAAACGAATCGGTTGTTCAAGAATCGTGCTGCCGCCATATATGTCGACGATAAGCAGATCGATCTGCCGGCCAACGTTCTGGTTTTACGCCCGGCATCGCTGGTAGCAGGCATCGGTTGTAATCGCAATACGCCCATGGAAGAAATCAAAACCGTGTTGGCTAAAACCTTAAAAAAATATCAATTGGCCGGTTCCAGCGTCGGCCGCCTAGCGACCATCGAAATAAAGGCCGATGAACCCGGTCTGGTCGAGCTGTCCAACACCCTTAAGGTGCCGCTCGACTTTTTCAATCGCAAAGAACTCTGCCAGGCAGAAGACATCCAAACACCTTCTGCAATGGTGGAAAAACATGTTGGAGTAAAAAGCGTATGCGAAGCAGCAGCAATTCTGGCATCACAGATGGGGACCCTGATCGTTCCCAAACAGACAACCCCGAACGTGACCGTGGCCATCGCCAGAAAAGCCTATATTTAGTCGGGATCGGGCCCGGAAGTCTGAATTATTTAACCCGGCGGGCCAGCGATGTGCTCGAGACGGTGAGCACGGTTGCCGGATATAAGACCTATATCGATCTGATTTATCCGCTGATCGAAGGCAAACAGATCATCCGCACCGGGATGACCCAGGAAGTGCAACGGGTGGAAGCTGCTATTGATGCTGCCTGCGGCGGCAGTTCATGTGCGCTGATTTCCAGTGGTGACCCGGGAATTTACGCCATGGCGGGACTGGTTTTTGAAATCTGCCAGGCAAAAAATATTCGGATTGTTCCTGCAGGCCCGAATTCGGATAAAGCGGCCCTAAACGTTGAAGTCATTCCGGGAGTACCGGCACTGTGCGCCGGCGCCTCCCTTCTGGGAGCGCCATTGACCCACGATTTCGCTACCATCAGCCTAAGCGATCTGCTGACCCCCTGGGAGGTCATCGAAAAACGCATTGCGGCTGCCGCCAGAGCGGATTTTGTAATTGTGCTCTACAATCCCAAAAGCAAAAAAAGAACCTGGCAGCTGGCAAAAGCCCAGCAGATTCTGCTGAAATATCGCGACGAAAATACACCGACAGGCATCGTGACCGGCGCCATGCGGAAAAATCAAGATGTACAAATCGTTGCCCTTGAAAAACTTCACAAGGCAGACGTCAACATGCAGACCACCGTATTTGTCGGCAATAGCACATCCAGTCGATATATTGACTTTATGGTAACCCCAAGGGGCTATGCCGGTAAATACAAAATTGAATAGAACAAACGCGAAAACCCCGAGCGAAATCCGCCGCGGGAACAGAACCCGGCAGGAATAAAAACAAGGTAAAAATTGCCAAAAAGAAATATAAAAAAAGCACCCTGTCTTGCTGTGTTCGGAACCGGTTCTGATGTCGGTAAAAGTGTCATTACCACCGCACTGTGTCGTATGTTTGCGAACCGGGGTATCCGCGTAACGCCTTTTAAGGCGCAAAATATGTCCAACAACTCGGGCGTG
>JASFTL010000207.1:0-7009 GCA_050053555.1 Desulfobacterales bacterium | reverse complement strand
GATGGGAGAACCAAACTGACTGAATTTGAAGCCAAACAGGTTTTGGCCGCTGCGGGAATTGCCGGCACGCGTGAGGAATTGGCCACCAGTGAGCAAACGGCGGTAGCAAGCGCACAAAAACTCGGGTACCCGGTGGTCTTGAAGATTTCATCACCAGATATTTTACACAAAACCGATGCAGGTGGCGTAAAGGTGGGAATCAATGACGATGAGGCCGTTCGCCAAGCATACCGCGCAATAATGAACACCATAAACGAAAAGCATCCCGATGCAAAAATCGACGGCGTTCTGGTACAGGAGATGGTCGAAGACGGAATGGAGACGATTTTAGGTGTCGCCAACCGCCCGCCTTTCGGCCCGGTGGTGGCCTTTGGCCTCGGAGGCGTGTTCGTCGAACTGATGAAAGATATCACCTTGCGCCTGGCACCAATTGATGAAAGTGGCGCTGCAGATATGCTTGCTGAGATTAAAGGTTCAAAAATGCTCGACGGTTACCGCGGCCAGCCGGCTGTCGACAGAGCAGCACTGGCCAAGACCATTGCCCAACTTTCGCAGCTGGCGGTCAAACTCCATACGGACATCAAAGAACTGGATATCAATCCCCTGGTTGTCAAGGGAGATCGGATGCTGGCCCTGGATGCCTTGATCACGCTCAAGCACAAAAAGAGGAACTCTAAAAAAGAACCTGCTCAACGTGCAGCCCTGAATGATATAAGGGCTGTCCTGGAGCCGAAGTCCGTGGCAGTCATCGGCGCATCAACCAATCCAACCAAAACCGGCCACGTATTGCTAAAAAATATAGTCGTCAACGGTTTTCCAGGCAAAGTTTACCCCATCAATCCCAACGCAGAAGAGATTATCGGCCTCAAGGCCTACCCCAAAATACTCGATGTACCGGATGATATCGACCTGGTCTTCTTCCTGCTGCCGGGCAAGTTTGTCCCGACCCTGTTTGAAGATTGCTTTAAGAAGGGTGTAAAAGCAGCGGTCATCATTGCCGCCGGATTTGCCGAGGTCGGAGAGGAAGGCAAAAAAGAGCAGGAGAAATTGGCCGAACTGATCCGAAAAACCGGCGTGCGATGCCTGGGCCCCAACTCTATCGGATTCATCAACATGGACCAGAAACTGGTGGCCAGCTTCATTCTATTTGAAAACTGGGAAGATGGTTCCATTGCACTGGGAGGCCAATCCGGAATCTTCGCCGGTGCGGTAGCCGATCAGGTGATGGCAAGAACGGTTCAGCGCATCGGCGTCGGCAAAAGCGTTATATTCGGCAATAAGATCGATCTTGACGAAAGTGATTACCTGGAGTGGGCTTGGAAAGACCCGGGAAGCCGAATGGTGGCGCTGCATCTGGAAGGTATGCAAAATCCCCGCCGCTTTTTCTCCATTGCAAATAAAGCCAAAGCGGATATGCCGATTGTGGTGTTAAAACCCGGACGCACAAAAGCCGGTGCCAAAGCCTCTGCCTCTCATACCGGTTCCCTGGCCCTTGACGATACCATCGTTGATTATGCCTATCGACAGTATGGGATCACCCGCGCATATGATCTCGAGGAGTTTTTAGAGTATATGAAAGCATTTCAATACCAGCCGCTACCCCGGGGGAATCGCGTCGGCATCGTGACTTTCAGTGGTGCCAATGGTGTGATGGCCTCGGATGAGTTGGAAGCGCGCGGTTTTGTGTTATCGGAATTCAGCCTCAAAACCCAAGAACGCATTAATCAGTTTTTACCGGAGTGGCAACCGCCCATGAATCCACTGGATCTGTGGGCTGCCCTGGGATCCGGCAACCGTCTCACTCACGAAGAAGGGATTCTCTCCGTTTTGGATGACGAAAATGTAGATGCCGTGCTGGTCATCCTCCTGGCACTGGCAAACGCGGATTTTGAAGGTATTCGTGAAGTCTACCAGAAAGCAAAAGAGATTCATCCCGAAAAACCGCTCTATACCGTAGTGCTGGGAGGCGAGGTCAAGCAGAGATGGCTTAAGGAGGTCGATGGGTTGAACGTGCCTTTTTTCGAAACCACCCAGATCGCCGTTAAAGCCCTGACAGCGGCCAGGCGCTATGCTATCGATCGTGAGCGGTTGCAGCCGGATCCGCTGCTGCCAACGTAAAGCTGATGTATAGGACATCGCTAAATCACGAAGTGGAATTAGCCAACATGATTATCGATTTTCATGTCCATACCGCCTACTACCGCAGTCGAACTCCGGATTACATGGAGTTACTGCGCCAGGGGTGGGGTCACCGTCTGGAATGGATGCTCAAGACCTATTCTTCGCCGGAAGCCTTTGTGGGTCTCATGGATGAAGCCGGTATTGATTACGCGGTGATACTCGCAGAACTGGCGCCGATCACTTCCGGAATCGCTGCCAATGAGGATGTGGCCCAGTTCTGCTCTCATAGTCCGCGCCTGATCCCTTTTGCCAGCATTGACCCGAACACATCCGAAAAACCGGTTGACGAATTGGAAGGATGGGTGCGTCATCAGGGTTTCAAGGGTTTAAAGCTTTACCCGACGTATCAACACTTTTATCCCAATGAAACCAAAATCTATCCGCTGTACGCTAAAGCCCAGGAGCTGAACATCCCGGTGTTAATGCATATCGGTTCGTCGATATTTAGCGGTTCTCGGCTGAAATATGGAGATCCCATTTACATCGATGATGTGGCGGTGGATTTTCCAAAACTCAAACTGCTTCAGGCGCACAGTGGACGCCCATTCTGGTATCAAAAAGCGCTGGCGTTGGCCCGGATTCATGAAAATGTGTACATGGAAGTCTCGGGTCTGCCACCGCAAAATTTATTAACCTATTTTCCGGAACTGGAGCGCATCGCGCACAAAGTGATCTATGGCTCCGACTGGCCGGCGATACCCACCATTAAAGAAAATATAGTCGCCCTGCAGGGCTTAAACATAAACGCGGAAGCCAAGCGAATGATTCTGGGTGAAAATGCGGCTCGATTATTAAACCTAACCCCAGCTTCGCACTAATTTGCAAGCACGATTCAGGCAGAATATTTAAGCTTTTGCAAAGGAGGATTTATGGAAAGCCGCTACTACGATCCTGAAATTGAGACCGCTTCACGAGATGAGCTGAGGCGTTTGCAGGAGCGTAAACTCAAGGCTCTCGTTCAACACGCCTGGGATCGTAGCCCATTTTATAAAAAGCGCTTTCAAGAGGCCAATATCACGCCCGATCAGATCCGATCATTGGATGATGTCAGCAAACTGCCTTTTCTAACCAAAGAGGATTTGCGCAAAGACCAGGAAACCCATTCGCCCTGGGGCAGTATGCTGGCAGTTTCAATGGCGGAAATCCAGCGGGTACACGTGACTTCAGGAACCACCGGCACCCCTATTAAAATTCTCGATACACCGCAGGATTGGTCCAAATTTTGCCATATTTACGCCCGCATGCTTTATGCATACGGAATTCGCAAGACCGATATGGTCATGCCGGTATTTAGCTTTGGTCCCTGGATCGGATTCTGGGCCGGCTGGTATGCCTGCCAGGAAATCGGCTGCCTGCTTTTCGCATCAGGGGGCATGAAGACCGAACAACGCATCAATGCCCTGGCCACTTACCCGATCACGGTCATCGGCTCCACCCCCTCCTATGCCATTCATCTGGCTGACGTCGCCGCAAAAAACGGCATCGATCTTTCCAAGAACGCCCGGATCAGGCTCTCCTGGCACACAGGCGAACCCGGCGCTGTGATCCCCGGCGTCAAAAATAAAATTCAAAGCGCCTATGGCTGCAAAGCATTCGACTTTCTGGGTTCTACCGAAATCGGACCCTGGGGATACAATTGTGAATTTCAATCCGGCGTGACGCATGTCAATGAAGATTGGGCTTTGCCAGAGATTCTCGACCTTGAAACCGATGAACCCGTGGGACCCGGCGGTACGGGCGAACTGGTATTGACCAATTTGGAAAGACAGGCGATGCCTTTTATACGCTATCGGACACGGGACATTGTGACCGTGACCGACCGCAGATGTGCCTGCGATCGCACCCTTTTTGCCTTGGAAGGCAGTGTCTTGGGCCGATTGGATGACATGAAAAAGATTCGAGGCATCATCGTATACCCGAGTCGAATCGAAGAAATCGTCAGAGGGTTCGAAGACGTTGATGAATTTCAAGTGGTATTTAAACGCGAAGGAGATCTCGACGAAATCCTGGTAAAGATTGATCCGGTGCCGCAGCTGGATGTTCGCTTTCGGGATGGATTGCGGGATAAAATTGCCAACGCCCTCCAGCTGGGTCTCAACATCCGTGCGACCGTGGAAATGCTCGAACACGGCACACTGCCTCGCTGGGACCATAAGGCCAAACGTTTTGTGGACGAAAGAGAGAATATACCTTTCTAAGGTCCAGAGGTTCAGGGTTCAGGGCTTTAAGGGTTAAAGAACCCTTGCTTCTGGCTGCTGGTTCTTGAATTTAATCGATTCGTTGATTGGTCGAATGGTCAAAAAGTTTAAACTGGATTCAATCATTTGAGTAATTGTCTACTCAACTAAGCTACTATTTAGCAGCACACTCTGAACTCTATTATAAGGCTTCGGTTATTCAACCTCTGAACCTTTGAACGTTGAACTTTTGAACCTAGTGACTGAACCACAGTCACTGTGAAATAAGGAGAAGAATGAAAAACCAGATACGATCCACCACTCGTATTGTAGGTGCTCAGGAAAAATTTGATCAGAGAAACCAGATGCACACCCAGGCGGCCATCGGCGGGTTGGGTGAAAAGGTTAAGGAGCGTTGGACCCGAGAATCCATTGATCCGTTCAGACGTATCTTTTATCCCGAAACCAGAGCTATGAATGTGCCCATGCGATCCTGGCGCAAGGTGGCCGACGGCCCCCTGAATCCGGAAAAGGTCACAGTTACGGATCCCAAACATATGGCCAAAATCATTAAGGGCGCAGCCCAATTTTTGGGGGCTGATCTCGTGGGTATATGTGAGCTAAACCCGGCCTATGTCTATAGTCACACCGGTCTGCGAATTGATTTTGCCAAGGGCAGCGACGGTCAGGTGATTCATCTACCCCATCAATATGCCATAGCCCTGGCCGTGGAAATGGATTACCAGCGCATGCGTTATGCCCCTGGCTGGATCGATAACGCCGAGGTTGGTTTGGGATATCTGAATGCCGCCAAAGTCGCCGTATCTCTCGCCGCCTATATCCGTGAGCTCGGTTACCCGGCCCGGGCTCATTTTTTTATCAATGAATGGGTCCAGCATGTTCCTATTGCCGAAGCCGCCGGATTGGGAGAGCTGGGTCGCCTGGGCATTCTGATGTCGCGCGAATTCGGTCCCAGACAGCGTCTCTCCACCGTTACCACGGATCTTCCGCTGGCGGTGGATTCGCCGGTCGACATCGGTGTGGTTAAATTTTGTGAAATCTGCGGCAAATGCGCCCAGAATTGTCCTTCCCAGGCCATCCCCCATGGCAACAAAGTTGTTGTCCGAGGGGTTGAAAAATGGCAGCTCGATGATAGGGCCTGCCAGCGATTCTGGTGCTCAAATCCCAAAAGATGGAATGATTGCGCCCGCTGCATAGCCGTATGCCCCTGGAATCGGCCGAATGTACTTCATCACAGAATCGGTGTTAGATCCGCAAAATATTCCCATCATGCGCGCAAGATTCTTCTCCGGCTGGATGATTTGATCCGCGGCAAGCGTCCCCGGCCGGTCGTAAAGTGGCTGGACTATCAAGAAGGCGGCCGCAGAGCCAAATCGGTTCTGGATCTGATCCGCAATCAGGCAAAGGAGTGACGTGAAATTGTCCTAACAAAAGGAGGGAAATCTTATGAACACATCTCAAAGATATGCTAAAAGCGGCTGGAACCTGTTTTTATTCATAACCTTAGTCGTCTTGTTGGGAGCAGGCCTCTGCCTCCACCCTTCTCAAATGGCCTGGGCCGGCTCCAAGCTGGTGGGCAAAGAGGTTAAAATCGGCGCTGCCTGGGGATTAACGGGCATGTGGAGTGACTGGACCAAAAAAAATGAAATTGCGGCCCAGATTGCAATAGAGGAGATCAATGCCGCCGGTGGTATCGGCGGAGTTCCGCTGCGGTTGGTAACTTACGATACCGGAAGCAAGCCCATGGAAGCCACCCGTATGGTTCGCAAGCTGGCCGAAGATGATAAGGTCCTGGCCATCCTGGGACCTTTTTCAAGCGGCGAGTGCGAAGTCGCCTTTCCCGTGGGCAATAAAATCGGCATCCCCATGATTTCGCAGGCGTCATCCAAGCCGGGTCTGGCCAAAAAGCATCGACCCTATACCTTCCGAAACACCATCGATGAAATCAAAATGGGCAAGATTGCCGTAAAGGCCTTTATCAACCGCTATAAGGTCAAAAACGTCATTGTGGTCCACGATGTCAAAGATGCCATCGGACGTGTCCTCGGCTCCAAGGTATTACCGACTGTTTTTAAAAAAATGGGCGCCACAGTCGTTAATGAGGGCGCCTACGTCACCTATCAGACCAATGACTTTGATATGCGACCCCAGGTTACCAAGCTGAAGGGAATGCAATTTGACGGCATCGCCTTTGGCGGCGTCTATTTCGATGCGATTACCTTTAGCAAGGAGCTGCGTCGGCAGGGATTTAAGCAACATCTGGTGGGCGGAAGCCCTTTTATCAATGAGTATTTTCCGCAAAAAGGCGGCAAAGATGTAGAAGGAACCTTTGCGCCCTGCACCTTCCATCACTCCATTGCCCCCAAAGGATTTGTTGAAAAATTCGTCAAAATTGCCCAAGCCAAAGGCTTTGCGCCTCCCGAGCCCATTATGTACGATAACAATGTCTACGATGCGATTTACTTTCTCAAATATGCAATGGAAAAGATGGGTGTTACCAACAAACCTGAAGATATGGCTCAAGATCGTGAAAAAATTATGAAAGGGCTTAGCACCATCAAGGATTTTAAAGGTATCGTCGGACCCGTAGCTTTTAATGCGGATGGCGATGCCGACAAACCGGTTTTTGT
>JASFTL010000206.1:0-7012 GCA_050053555.1 Desulfobacterales bacterium | reverse complement strand
TCATAAACACCACGACCATATAAGAAGGTTCTTCTCCGCTCGAGTTTAGAAAAATCGCTTTGGCGATTGAATCGGACTTGTCCGAACTGATAATCTCCATTTTGCGCTATCGGTCTAGTAAGCCTTGCCCTGCTCAACATCAGAAATTGCTTCTTCCAAAATATCCAGGGCCCGGTCCATTTCTTCCTGAGTGATGATCAGGGCCGGTCTTAAGGTGATGACATTGCCTTCGATGGTTTTAAAAGAAAGACCCTTTTCAAGGCATTTAAACATAATGACTTCCGCTGCATCCACTGCCCGTTCTTTGGATTTAGGATCTTTTACCAAATCGATCCCGATATGCAGCCCTACGCCCATCACCTCTCCGATCAAGGGGTGCTGTTCTTTCATGGCGTTTAATCTTTTGAGCGTGTACTGGCCGAGTTCATTCGCATGCTCACAAAGCTTGTGCTTTTCGATGTATGCGACTTCAGCTAGCGCTGCAGCAGCGCATAAAGCATTTTTTTCATGGGTGTAATGCCCGATCGACCGGTGCTGGAGGGTATTATACCGATCATGGGTGACAATCCCTGCAAACGGAACCAGTCCACCCCCCAGGGACTTGCCCAGCACAAGGACGTCCGGTGTAACATAGTATTCACTGGCAAACATTTTACCGGTACGTCCAATTCCTTCGATGATTTCGTCAAAAATTAACAAGGCGCCATAATCTTTGCACAGTTGTTTGACCCCTTGCCAGTATTTTTGCGTTGGCACCATGGGTGCGGCTGAAATCGGCTCACCGATGATCGCCGCCATTTCCGGTTCTCTTTGCAACACGACTTCAATCTGCCGAAGGCATTCGGCATCCACATCATCTGAGTTGTCAAAACCCCATGGATTGCGGTAATAATTCGGAAACTCGACATGGAATGCGCCGGGCATCATCGGTCCCAATCCACCGCTAAAATGTTCTTCACCACCCACACTGGCCGCACCCATACCGGTGCCGTGATAGGAATCCCAGTAGGAAATCGTCTTGAAGCGGCCGGTTATCTGTTTTGCAAGCATGATGGCCATTTCAATGGCTTCCGAGCCACCGGGACAAAAAAGAGATCGGCTTAAATCGCCGGGGGTGATCTCAGCCAGTTTTTTGGCCAGCGCGACCGCCGGTATATTGGTATAGCGACGCGGGCAAAAGGACATTCCCGCATTCAGCTGTGCTTTTACCGCTTTGACGATTTCAGGGTTGTTGAAGCCGGCATTGTGAACACCATTGCCGTGCATATCGATAAATTGTTTTCCATTCAGGTCTTCGAGATAGATGCCCTGTGTCTTGGAAAGGACATTTAATACCGGCGTGGAAAGGCTTTGATGTAAAAAGTATTTTGAATCTTCCTCAAACCATCTTTGGGCCTGTCCCGATAGATTCCGCTTCCAAAATTTTCTGCGGTTCGGTGTTAAATTGATATCGCCCTGTTCGCGTTCAAACCGTTTTTCTCTTTGCATAAGAATTTCTCCTATTTAGATGAGTGGTCGGGGAGTTTTTCTATCCTCTATTGTCCATAGACACGCATAGGACTTCGACCCGTTAGGGGCTCCGGCCGCATGCGGTCCGCAACAATGTATCTATTAGCCCCTCCTACGGCAGCAAATCCGCTTCCATTCCCCCCCGGCGCAGCCCCAGAGGACCGATTCCCACGGCTGCGTACAGCCGCGCTGCCTGTCATGGGACGAACTCAGCATTCTGGGGGCGTTGCCGAAGTCCGGGAAAGATTTGTTGCGGGTCCGCATACGGGCAGCCCCTACGGGTCGGCACCTGCCTGAGCTTGACGCATAATAAATTTCGAGTAAAAACTCCCCTCATTTAAATACTTCACAAATACTGTATTCAGGCGGCCGGCCGAGATCAAGCGAAAAACATCGCTGCCGGTATCATAAAAAATGTACATCAAAATTGCAGTTTATGGACACCTTGAGTTTATCTTGTTATCTTAAATATCAGAATTATTCGTTTGACGAAATGAAACATAAACAGATACTAATTTATCGGCGGCTGTCAATACCAACAAAAGGGGTCGAATATGGCAAAATTACACAAATCCGAAGGCGACATTAATATATCCCCCCAAAGAGCGGCGTGGCAAAAAAAGCATCTGGACGCGAAAAGCCGTGCGCTGCTCACCGAAGATGCCCATTATTTTCTAAAACAATCCCTTTCGACGCCGTGCCTGAATACAATGCAAGCTTGCGAAGGTATTTATATCGAAGATTTTCAAGGCAGACGTTACATGGACTTTCATGGAAACAATGTTCATCAAATCGGCTTCGGCAATCCCGAGGTCATTGCCGCTGTTAAAAGACAACTTGATACGCTTTCATTCTGCACCCGCCGATACACCAATCGGGCAGCAGTGGATCTGGCCCGAAAACTGGCAGAAATCGCGCCGGGTCAACTGAATAAATCCTTGTTCTGCCCCGGCGGTGCGGAAGCCGTTGGAATGGCACTTAAGCTTGCCCGCATCGCCACCGGGAGACATAAAACCATATCGATGTGGGATTCTTTTCACGGCGCCACTTTAGATACCATATCCATCGGCGGCGAGGCGGTCTTCCGCCAGGATATGGGGCCTCTGCTTTCCGGAACGGAGCATGTGCCACCTGCTGATGAATATCGCTGTGTTTTTGGTTGCCACGGCCGTGGCGGCTGTGATCTGACGTGTGCCAATTACGTCGAATACATTCTTGAAAAGGAAGGCGACATTGCAGCCGTCATTGCCGAACCCATCCGCAGCACCCCGTATATCCCTAAACCTGAATACTGGCAAAAAATTCGACAGGCCTGTGATCAACATGGTGCCCTGCTCATTTTTGATGAAATTCCGCATGCCCTCGGCCGCACCGGGAAAATGTTTGCCTTTGAAAATTTCGGTGTCACTCCGGACATCGTTGTTTTGGGCAAAGGCCTGGGGGGTGGTGTGATTCCATTTGCCGGAATCATTGCTCGCGAAGACTTAGATGTTGCCGCAGAGCGGGCTTTAGGGCACTATACCCATGAAAAAAACCCGGTGGCCTGTGCCGCTGCATGGTCCACCATTGATTATATCGAAAAGAACAAATTGGTGGAACATGCCGCTAGCCTGGGACAGTATTCCTTGGAGCGCTTGAAGGAAATGAAAAAACGCCACGCCTTGATCGGCGATGTGCGCGGAATAGGACTTTTCCTGGGAATCGAGCTGGTCAAAGACCCAAGAACACGCGAACGCGCCGGCGAGGAAGCCGAGGCGGTCATGTACGCCTGCCTTTCAAAAGGGCTGAGTTTTAAAGTCACCATGGGGAACATTCTCACGCTCACCCCCGCCCTGATCATCTCCAAAGAAGAAATGGATCAGGCACTTAACATTATCGACAATTGCATAACTGACATCGAAACATAAGAAGATATCGGAGCTGCGCATCAGGCAAAGGTTTCCCGTTCTATGGTGTTAAATTCAGTCGGGCATGAACCGCGCCTTCATAAAATCTGCACGGCAACGGCTTTCATCATTGGTTTTTGCTCTCCCATCTGACATTACCATCCACCAATCCCTTAAACCGGGATCGGATGCCCGCATCGACATCTTTCGAAAAAGCGGCGGGATTATCACCTGTTAGGATTTCTCCGGCCTCATGCAGGGCTCTGGCATGGATATCGAGACTTCCCTTAGCGTGCCAATCACCGCGCATTTCGCGAATTGCCAATTTGGGTAAAACCGCAGTTGTACGCATGCGATTAAATGTATCGGCTTCCTCCATATAGGTTCCACCGGGCCCAACTTTGGCGATTACATCAAGACAGAGATTATCGGCACTGAACTCGAACCCCCGATGCATGCGTTTGAGCATCAGGCTAATTTCATTATCGACAACCGCCTTGGCATAATCAAATGCCATAAGACTTCCTAAAAGCCCTCCCATGTTGAACATATCCGCTCCGCCAAGCAATGCCCCCGTTGCGCTCATGCCGGTTTCATAACCGGACTGGGCGTCATTCAGGTGGGCATTGGTCAAACCGACATAGCCGCCGGAGGGAACATTGTAATATCGCGCCATCTGGCAGTGTGCCATTTGCAAAATTCCGGTTTCGATGCCTCCCGGAGCGTAGCTTCCATCCCGCATATCCGCAATCGTAGATAAAACTGCATAAATCAGAGGTGTTTCAGGCTGTATCATCTGCATCAGTATGCTCAACGCCAGAAATTCGGCATTTCCAAGCGCCAAGGTCCCCAGCAGGCTCATCGGTGATGTCATGCCGCCGTTGGGCGCAATGGTACAGTACACCGGCAGTGTTTTCTCGACCAGATAGACCATCTGTTCGGTAATTTCGACGTCCATGGACAGCGGTGATACGATCGGGCAGCAGTGATGATTAATCAGGGGCCGCTCTTTGTAAGCATCTTCACTGCCGGCGATGAGCATCCCGAGCTCCAATACCTGCAGCAATTCCCTCATGTTTGGCGTATTACTGCGGACAGGCTTCAAGCAGTTTTTCAATGCTGGATAAAAGCGCGCGAGGCTGTATTGATCATCGGGTGCATCATCGGCGAGCGTTGATACCGAGAAGACGTCATAACCCGGCAGCTCGTTTATCAAAAAAGCAATGTTGGCGATATCGGTGGATGTTCCGCGCCGCTCCTTGCCGGTCAAAGGATCAATGACATTGGGTGCTGTGCTCGCGGTTACAATAACGGGTCTGTCTTCAGGAAGCGTCCTGTCAAATTGCGGATCCCTTCCCATAAAAGTGAAGTGGGCAACGAAAGATTGGCGATTTTCTTCAGTCACCTTTCTAGGAATCTTAACAAGCAGAGATTTAGAATCCACACGGCAGCCGTGTTGTTTATAAATCCCCCGGGCTTTTTCGTTGTGCACCAGTATGCCGACGTTTTCCAATATCTCCAGCGACGCCTCATGAATTTGTTCAACCTCTTGTCCGGTCAAAAATTCAGCAAATTGCATTTAACCCCCTTTCAAATGTTTATTCCCAGTCTTGAATTTAGCTAGCAAGAGGTACGGCATTTCAAATTTGATTTCAAGTTCTAAATATGAAATAAAAAAACAGAAACAATCTAATTCTTTTCTTTACATTTCCTACATCCATTCGGTATGTCAATAATCCGATTTTGTTCCTGCCGCAGATGAGCCAGTCGGGGCAAAGCGCAGATCCCGGTTTTCATCGAACCAAACCGGTTAAAGGTATAGATCGATCATTTTAGGCAACACCAAATATGACGAAGTTCAAAAAAGATTATTCCAGCTTTCAAAAGGGCTTAGGTCGCCTGCAAACGGCTATGAGCGGAATTCCGGACCGTGTTCCTATTTTCGTTCAAATGCATGAGTTTGCCATGAAAGAACTGGGCTTGAATGCAAAGGAATTCTTCACCCAGCCGGATCTTTTGGTGGGCGGTTATCTTTCTGTGTTGCAAAGATTTGGAATAGATGTTCCCTCGGTTGATTATGATGTCTACAACATTGAAGCTGAAGCGATCGGGCAAACCGTTATTTTCAGTGAACATGACATGCCGGATGTGGATCGATCAGATCCGTTGATTAAAAATCGTAAAGACCTAAAAAAAATCAAAATGCCGGACTTTGAGTCGGCCGGTCGCTTGGCATTGATCGTTGAAATAAACAACTTGTTCTGCGAATGGGTCGGTGAAGCGCCTGCACTCAATTTTTGTGCGCCGTTTAGCCTGGCGGCGAACATACGGGGTATCGAGCAACTGATCATGGACATCCTGATAAAACCGGACTTTGCTCTTGAGCTCTTTGACCGCATTACCGAAGAATTGTTGGCCCCCTGGATCCTTTACCTTAAAGAAAAGTTTCCCGGGGCTAAGAACATCTGTGGAAATGATGCCAGCAGTTCACTTCCGATCGTCAATACGGGTATTCTCAGAGATTGGGTCATGCCCTATGTTCAGCGTCTCAGGCAAATCTGCGGTCCGGAAATATATGTTCCCAACTGGGTGGGTGAAAGCCAGCTGAAGGATCCTGAAGAAATGCTGGCGCTCAAACTGCAGGCCTGTCCGAATTTTCTGGAAGGCCAGGACCCGGATGTTGCCAAACTCGGGCCGGCGGTTTATAAAAACTATGCCGAGAAAAAAGGGGTGCCGCTGATACTCGGCATCGGTGCCGGTTTTCTGGCCTTGAGCGCACCGCAAGAAATCTCTGCACGGGTTAAAGACTACATTGATGTTGGCGGTCGAAACGGACGCTTTTGTCTTTATCTGTGCAATATCGGCGCTACCACTCCTGCAGAAAATATCAAAGCAGCGATAGCGGCGGTGAATCGCTACGGCACATATGGAAAGTGATATGACCTTAACCGCTGCGATTTTACTTCTAATTTCTGCCGGAACCCACGCCGGCTGGAATTATATCAGCAAAAAAGAGCATCCGACAGCAGCTTTCTACTTTGTGGCCAACACCATTGGCGTCATCTTTGTATTTCCCATTTTGTTGTATGTCGGGGACCAGATCCCATTAATACCAAGAGCCGTATGGTTATTTATCACCATGTCCGGCTTTTTCTTGGCGGCCTATATGGCTGCTTTAGCGGCCGCATATCGTACCGGTGATATATCCATTGCCTACCCTTTGGCCCGCTCCCTGCCGGTCATCTTTGTGTTTATGATCACGCTTATTTTCGGCAAAGGCAAGCCGCTGGGTACCTGGGCGACCATCGGTATCATCCTGGTGGTTACTGGATGTTTGATACTGCCGCTGAAAGCATTTCGCGAATTTCGGATCTCAAATTATATAAATCTTTGCTGCGTTTTGTCGGTGCTGGCCGCTGTCGGCATCGCAGGTTACACCGTAACTGATGATGCGGCCTTGCGCAATCTTAGAGAAATCCCGGGTAAGCCCTGGAATCCTGTTGACGCAACCCTCGTTTATATGGTTCTTGAAGGAATCAGTTGTTCGGTTTGGCAGTTCCTGATCGTGGCTTGTGATTCGCGCGAACGCAAGATTCTAATGGAGGTTCTAAACGGTT
>JASFTL010000205.1:0-7025 GCA_050053555.1 Desulfobacterales bacterium | reverse complement strand
CAGGCCGCGCTGGAAGCCAAGGATAAGAAGATGGCGACGATTTATAGGCGTCGTATTTCCAGACTCAAAAAAAAGACACGGCGGGCAGCAGCCTGATGATCGATCCAGCCTCGGTAGCCTTTGATATTGACGGTGTATTTGCCGACACCATGACTTTGTTTCTCGATATCGCCCATCAGGAATTTGATGTTGACGGCATCCGTTATACAGACATTACGTGTTACAATCTAACGGATTGCCTTGCGATTGAGCCAAAAATCATCGATGCCATTGTCACCCGGATTTTGGATGGAACACATACAGCGCCCTTAAAGCCAATTGCAGGTGCACCTGAAGTTTTAAATCGACTTGGAAGACTTTACGGTCCGGTTATTTTCGTCACCGCCCGTCCTTACCTGGGTCCGCTTTACAATTGGATACATCGAACACTGGCGTTGGAGCCGGCATCGGTTGAAGTCATCTCCACCGGCTCCCATGAAGGCAAAACCAACATTCTGCTCGACAGAAATATTTCTTATTTCATTGATGATCGCCTTGAAACTTGTTTTGCGCTTCAGGATGCCGGCGTAAGGCCAATTCTTTTCGAGCAGCCTTGGAATCGCGAGCCGCACCCGTTTGTAGAGGTGGGCTCCTGGAATGAGCTGCAAGCCCTAATCGAGTTTTAAGGGGAAAACCGAAATGGAATCCCATCCCGTGCAACGTTTGATAAGCGCTTTCTTAGAATCCCTTGCCACGGAAAAGAGCTATTCAGATCACACCTTAAGAGCTTACGCTAACGATCTTGACGCATTTTTTTCATTTATTGCCGAATCCCAAGTGTCAGCCAGAGGCCGTCAAAAACACGCGCGGGCCGTCTTACCCACTCAGATTGACGGCTTAATCATCAGAGCATACCTGGGTTTTTTACACCGCCAAAACAAAAAAACAACCATTGCCCGCAAGCTGTCAGCGATTCGCTCTTTTTTTACGTTCTTGGTTAAACAAGGCATTATTTCGGAAAACCCAGCCGAATTGATCCTTACCCCGAAACAGGATAAAACCATTCCGACCTATCTTGCGGTCGATGAAATGTTCCGGCTTCTTGATTCAATTCAGACCAACACGCTTTTGGGTTTGAGAAATCGTGCCATTTTTGAAACGCTCTACTCTTGCGGCATTCGTGTATCCGAACTTGCAGGCATGAATTTTTCTGATGTTGATTTTTCATCTGCAGTCATCCGGGTTTTGGGTAAAGGCAATAAGCAGCGGATTATACCCATCGGGCAGAAGGCGCTTAAGGCCATAAAAGCGTATCGGGAGCAGCTAGACCGGCGGATGGATTCCGAAGCGCTGAAAGATGATGCATTATTTCTAAATAGATTCTACAAACGGTTGACCGCTCGTTCGATTGCCAGAATTTTAAGAAAACTGGTGGACGCCGTCGGACTTTTGACACCGGTTTCGCCGCATGCACTCCGACATAGCTTCGCAACGCACATGCTGGATTCTGGAGCGGATCTAAGGGTGGTACAGGAACTTTTGGGTCATAAAAGTTTATCGACAACTCAGAAGTATACGCATGTGAGCATTGACCGTTTAATGGAGACCTATGACAAGGCGCATCCTCGGAAATAGTAAACAAAATTCTCATCTGTTTTTATGCAAAAATGAGGTATTAAGCTAATGGAGCATATTAAGTTATGAAGCTACGCAGTACAACAATTTTGGCGGTACGGCATAAGGGGAATGCGGCGGTGGCCGGTGACGGGCAGATTACGCTGAATAATACGATCATCAAGCATCGCGCTAAAAAAGTCAGAAAAATATATCAGGAAAAAATAATCGTCGGATTCGCCGGTGCCACAGCCGATGCCCTGAATCTTTCTGAGCGTCTGGAGCAGAAGCTCGAGCGCTATAATGGTAATTTGACGCGTGCAGCTGTTGAATTGGCCCGGGACTGGAGGACCGACAAATATTTGAGACGTCTGGAAGCGCTGATGATTGCTGTGGATGAGAAACAGATGTATTTAATTTCCGGCAATGGCGATGTGATTGAGCCTGATGAAGCGATCATCGGAATTGGATCTGGTGGCGTCGGTGCGCAGGCAGCGGCAACAGCGCTTATTCGGCACACAGAATTAAGTGCCCGAGAAATTGTTGAAGGAGCCATGAAAATCGCAGCGTCGGTATGTGCCTATACCAATGATAAAATCATTATTGAGGAACTTTGAATGAACCCTTTGAAACCTTCTGAAGTTGTCATTGAGCTCGATAAATATATCATCGGCCAGGACAAGGCCAAACGCTCTGTAGCCATTGCGCTGAGAAATCGCTGGCGGCGCCAGCAGGTTCCCGAAGATCTGCGCGATGAGATTGCTCCCAAAAACATTATATTGATCGGACCCACAGGCGTCGGCAAGACAGAAATTGCCAGGCGTTTATCCCGGCTGACGGATTCTCCTTTTTCAAAAGTGGAAGCATCCAAATTTACCGAAGTCGGTTATGTCGGGCGCGATGTTGAGTCCATGGTGAGAGATCTACTCGAGTTGACCATTAACACGTTGAAATCGCGAGAGCAGGAGGCCGTTAAGGATAAGGCCTGGCAGATTGCTGAAGAACGGATGCTGGACCTTTTGTTGCCAAAATCAGGCGCATCACCAACTCCGCGTTCGGAAGACACAAAAGAAGTACAGTTCGAATTGGTCACCTCGACGAGTGAAGAATCTTCTTCAACTCGCGAGAAGCTCCGGGATATGCTTCGCCGAGGCAAACTGGATAATCGGTTTGTTGATCTTGATGTTGCTGATCGCAGTCTGCCGATGGTTGAAATTTTTTCCAATGTCGGTATGGAGGAAATGGGAATTAATTTTAAAGATATGCTGGGCGGTGTTTTTCCTAAAAGCACCAAAAGGCGCAAAGTAAAAGTGCCCGAGGCCATGGAAATACTGGCTCAGGAAGAAGCCCAGGGCTTGGTGGATATCGACAAAGTCGTGAAGCAGGCCATAAAAAAGGTCGAACAGTCAGGGATTATTTTTCTGGATGAGATCGACAAAATTGCCGGGCGTAACAGTACCCACGGTCCGGATGTTTCCAGAGAAGGAGTACAGCGGGATCTTTTGCCGATCGTTGAAGGTAGCACCGTTACAACGAAATATGGACCCGTAAAAACCGATCACATTTTATTTGTTGCCTCCGGTGCGTTTCATATGGTTAAACCCTCTGATTTAATCCCTGAATTGCAAGGCCGTTTTCCAATTCGCGTCGAGCTTGACGCTTTGGGAGAAAAAGACTTCGTCAGAATTCTGACGGAACCGAAAAATGCCCTTTTGCTTCAATATATGGCGTTGTTAAGAACCGAAGGGGTAAACGTTGTCTTTGAAGATGATGCCGTTGAAGCCATCGCCAGAATTGCCGAAGAAGTCAATAACCGCACCGAGAATATCGGTGCCCGCAGACTGCATACGGTCATGGAACGTCTGCTGGAAGATATTCTTTTTGATGCACCCGATATGCAGGAGCATCGCATGGTAATCGACAAAAATTATGTCGAATCCAAATTAAAAGATATTAAAGACGATGAGGATCTGAGCCGGTACATCTTGTAAGATAAGAAAGAGCACTTCATTTGAGGAACGTCTCGCCGAATGACGGCGAGACTTGACGAGCGCTTTGCTTGAGGCATAAAGAAAAGCGAAAATGAATTTTGCCGGAAGTCCTGCTGTAAGCAGGACGCTCTTCAAGGCCCGCAGAGCCGCTCATCAAGTCTCTCGCTTGAGGGGAGACGCTCCTTGTGCATCTGAATATTATTTAAGGTCATTTTTTTGTAGAGACCCTCAGACGATGAGTAAAGATTCTTGTGATACCACACCCAACGTGGCCGATATTCTCATTGAGGCGTTGCCCTATATTCGCCGCTTTTATGGGATGACGATTGTGATCAAATACGGCGGGCATGCCATGGTGGATGAACAGCTCAAGCAGGCTTTTGCCCGCGATATTACCTTGCTAAAATTTATCGGTCTCAATCCGGTTGTGGTGCACGGAGGGGGACCTCAGATCAATTCAGTACTGGATCAGATGGGAATCCGGCCCCAATTTGTGCGTGGCATGCGCCTGACCGACGAGCCCACCATGGATGTCGTTGAAATGGTTTTGGGTGGCAAGGTCAACAAAGCGATCGTTCATCAGATCAATCAGCAGGGCGGCAAGGCCGTCGGCCTGAGCGGTAAAGATGGGGGTCTGATTCAAGCCAAAAAACTTCAAATCGTGCATCAGACAGATACCGATAAGCCGCCGGAAATCATTGATCCGGGGCTGGTAGGGGAGGTGACCCGGATCAACTCCGAAATTATCGACAAGCTAAGCCAGCAGGGGTTTATCCCCATTATTGCACCGGTGGGTGCCGGAGAAGCCGGCGAAACTTACAACATCAATGCGGATCTTGTGGCCAGCCGGATTGCCATAGCCCTCAAAGCTGGGCGCCTTATTTTACTTACCGATGTCGATGGGGTGTTAAACGCATCAGGTGATCTGATCAGTTCAATTGACGCTCAAAAGATACAAAAGATGATCGCTGAAATGAGCATTTCCGGCGGCATGATTCCCAAGATCGAATATGGCCTAAATGCTTTGAAAAATGGGGTCGAGAAAGTTCAGATTATCAATGGCACCAAACGGCATGCGATTCTTTTAGAATTGTTTACGGACAGCGGCATCGGTACGGAGTTGACGGCATGACCGCTGAGCTAATGAAACGCGCCGATCAGGTGATGGCGTCCACCTATCAGAGATTTCCAGTCGCTTTTGAGAAGGGGCGCGGATGCAGGCTCTGGGACTTTGAAGGACGATCATACCTGGACTTTGTTGCCGGAATTGCGGTTTGTAATCTGGGGCATGCGCATGCGCGGATTAGCGAAGCCGTTTCCCGGCAGGCCGAAACGTTGCTGCATGTGTCCAATCTTTACTATACGCTGCCACAGGTCAATCTGGCTGCCTGGTTGGTGGATCATAGTTTTGCCGATCGTGTTTTTTTTGGCAACAGCGGTGCCGAGGCCAATGAGGCTGCCATTAAGCTGGCGAGAAAACACTTCAAAGACCGTGGAGAAGAAAACCGTTTTCGAATCGTCACCATGGAGCGCTCTTTTCACGGTCGCACCCTGGCAACTCTTTCGGCGACCGGTCAGAAAAAAATTAGAAAAGGATTTGATCCGGTTCTGGATGGTTTTGATTTTGTGAGCTTTAACGATGCAAAGGCCCTGCAGGCCCAAATCGGACCCTCCACCTGTGCGGTCATGCTGGAGCCCGTTCAAGGCGAAGGCGGTGTACGCTGCCCGGATGAAAATTATTTGAAAACGGTCAGAAACATCTGTGATGAAACCGGAACGCTGTTGATTTTTGATGAGATTCAAACCGGTATGGGTCGTACCGGAAAACTTTTCGCTTATCAGCACTTTGGAATCGAACCGGATATCATGACGCTGGCCAAGGCACTGGCAAATGGTTTGCCCATTGGAGCAATGCTGGCTAAAGAAGAGATTGCTGCTGCTTTCGGCCCTGGCGCGCATGCATCCACCTTTGGCGGAACACCCATTGTCACGGCAGCAGCCTTGGAAGTGTGCAAAATTCTGGTCCAAGAACGGGTTATTGAAAACAGCAAAGCCACCGGCTCGTATTTCAAAGAAAAATTGTTTGAGTTAAAAGATCGGCATTCCATTATAGAAGATGTACGCGGCCTGGGGCTGTTGCTCGGAATGAAGCTTAAAATCGACGGCGCGCCGATCTTGAAGCAATGTATGCAAAACGGCTTTCTAATCAATTGTATCCAGGATCGTATTTTAAGGTTTATTCCGCCGTTGATCATTTCCGAAGAAGAAATTGATCTGTTGATTGAATGCCTCGACAGGATTTTTACGGAGAACATGCCTTCATAACCGGAATTTGTCGTGCTTCGCGGGATAAAGGGTCTAATTTTATGACACCAAGGGGCTCCATATTTAAATAGATGAGAACCATTATTCAGGCCCAAACATTAAACGGGGAGTGTACGTATGAACAAACATCTGCTGACGCTGGCCGATCTTGCCAAAGATGAATTTGAGCTATTTTTTAAGCGGGCGTTTGAACTTAAAGAGAAACACAAAAAAGGCCTTAACGAACCATTGCTGGCCGGCAAAAGCCTTGGGCTTCTCTTTGATAAACCCTCGACGCGTACGCGGGTCTCATTTGAGGCAGCCATGATACAGCTGGGTGGTTCGCCGCTTTTTATCAGTTCCAAAGACACGCAAATGTCGCGGGATGAACCCATAAAAGACACCGCCAGGGTCCTTTCCCGCTATCTGGATGCACTGGCCATCCGGACTTTTTCTCAGAAGGTGATCGAGGAATTTGCGGAATCTGCCAATATTCCGGTAATCAATGCCCTAACGGATGCCTATCATCCATGTCAGGTGTTGAGCGATTTGATGACGGTTATCGAGCAAAAAGAGTCGTATGAAAATCTAAAAATTGCATGGGTGGGAGACGGTAACAATATGGCTCAATCCTGGATCAATGCAGCAAGTGCCCTGGGCTTTGAGCTTCACCTGGCCTGCCCGGAAGGCTATTTCCCCGATGCGCAGATTTTAAACGCTGCCGCCCAAAAACCCAATGCCAGGATTACGCTTAATTCGGATCCCATCGCAGCGGTTAAAGATGCGGATGTGGTCAATACCGATGTTTGGGCCAGTATGGGACAGGAAGCCGAACAGGCGGCCCGCAAGAAAATTTTTGCCCCCTTTCAGCTGAATGCAGCGCTGTTGGAAAATGCAGCCAAAAATGTCATTGTGCTGCATTGTTTACCGGCTCATCGAGAAGAAGAAATTACCGAAGAGATCTTGGAAGGCCCCCATTCCGTTGTTTGGGATCAATCCGAAAACAAGCTTCACATGCATAAGGCCATATTAGATATGCTCATCAGGAAATCGTTTCTCTGAAACGATTCGGTATTGGGTAGCGGGTATTCGGTATTGCCCCTGGCGTATTTTCTCAAATATGCAAAAAATACCTCT
>JASFTL010000204.1:0-7031 GCA_050053555.1 Desulfobacterales bacterium | reverse complement strand
CAATAACAACAGCGATATTTTTGTGCATGACCGCCAGACCGATTCAACCGAGCGCATCAGTTCGGCCACCGGCGGGGCCCAGGCCAATGGCGATTCATTTTTCCCGGCCATCAGTTCTGATGGCCGCTTTGTGGCGTTTACATCCGAGGCATCCAATCTGGTTGCCGGCGATACCAACAATAAAGCGGATGTTTTCGTTCACGATCGCCAAAATGATACCACCGAACTGATCATCGGTCCGGCTGAATTTACCAGCGGAAGTAATATTATTATTGTTGCACCCAATATCAGTCCGGATGGAAATTTTGTGGGATTTCGATCAGATGCCGATGATCTGGTGCCCGCTGATACGAATATCAGTTTTGACACCTTTCTGATTAACCGCAGTACTTCAATTATCGAGCGATCCAGCATTTCGTCCAGCGAAATAGAAGGCAATTCAGACTCCAGCCGACCCGCCCTCAGTACCGCCAATCAGTATGTGGTTTTCTCCTCGAATGCCACCAATCTGGTTTCCGGGGATACCAATGGGTCTGAAGATGTTTTTGTGCGTGATCGCAATGCGGGCCAAACCCGGCGGGTGAGCCTGGCTTTCGATGGTGAGGAAGGTGATAATAATTCTTTTGCCGCGGTTATCAGCGGTGACGGTGCATTTGTGGCTTTCACATCGTTTGCGGCAAATCTGGTCGAAAATGACACCAATGGCTCCTTCGATATTTTTGTAATTCCAAATCCCTTTAGTCCCTAAACCTAAAGACGTTCCTTTGGACTTTTCAGATTTTAGCCCTCCGGTCAGTAAGCACCTGTGTACTCAGAGTGTCTGATAACCGGACGCGGACGGTATGGCAAGAATTGCCGCAAGAGAACATAGGGGACGTTCGTGCAGAAATTGTTTGACAGATACAACCTCTCGTGAGATTTACAGACCATGCCGAGATTAGCCAGATTAGATGCCCCGGATGTTATGCATCATGTGATCGGGAGGGGCATTGAAAAAAGAAAAATTTTTTTTAATGATACAGATCGTATCGATTTTATCAAGCGTCTATCAAATATTGCGCAAGACGGTGGTATGGATGTATATGCCTGGACCCTGATGCCGAATCATTTTCATTTATTGTGCAAAACCGTAAAGCAGTCCCTTGCTACCAGCATGCGTAAGCTACTAACAGGATATGTTGTAAATTTTAACCGGCGCCATCGGCGTTACGGCCATCTATTTCAAAATCGTTACAAGTCGATCGTATGCCAGGAGGACCGGTATTTAAAAGAATTGGTCCGTTACATCCATCTCAATCTCTTGCGGGCCGGACTGGTCAATAGTTTGAATGAGCTCGATCAATCTCCATGGTCGGGCCACAGCGCCTTGATGGGCAATGTCGAAAGAAAATGGCAGGATACCGAGTATATATTATCTTTTTTTGGCAAAAGCCAAGATCAGCGAAAACAATACCAAAGATATCTTAAGAAGGGTATAGCTTTGGGTCGGAGACCGGAACTTGTTGGAGGTGGATTGATTAGGAGCCTGGGCGGCTGGTCAGAAGTGCTGGCTCTGAGGAATCGTGGAGAAAAGCAAGTATCTGACCAGAGAATTCTCGGTGACGGTGAATTTGTGCAGGAGGTTATTTCCGAACTTAACGAACAGGTCAAAAAGAATCTGAGGCTCTCAGGACAGAGAATAAATATCGATGATTTGGCTGAGAAGGTGTGTGAAAAGTATAATATCAGCCGTGGGGAAATGCGGTCGGGGAGTCGGAGGCATGATATTGTGATAGCAAGAGGTGTATTGTCTTGGATCGCGGTCAGGGAGCTGGGCTATTCTGGGGCTGATGTGGCGCGATATCTGGGCGTAACGACATCTTGTATTACAAGGATTGTATCCAAAGGAAAACCAGCGGGTGCGGCAGATTTGATTCAGCAGATATGAACGTTCTGCACGAACGTCCCCATCATGGAATTCACCTAACTAGTTTAGAAATTGGAAAAATTCGATCGGAAAATAAAAAGGCTGAAATCATTTTTGCCGAAGGTAATGGTTGCCGACCGCATGGCCGCCATACGCGAAATTGATCGGCTGATGCGCAAAAAGGCCAAATCACCACCGGCGCAACAGGTCCGCGAAAGACTCTTTAGGCTCGAAAAGCGTTTGCAGACCTCGGCTGTCAAGCGAGCCCTGCGAAAACAGAACCGGCCGAACTTCAGCTACGATGAGGACCTTCCGATAACCGTCAAAAAAGATGAAATCATCCGGGCAATTCGGCAGCACCCGGTGATTATTGTATCCGGTGAAACCGGTTCCGGCAAAACCACTCAGTTACCCAAATTTTGCCTGGCCGCAGGCAGGGGCATTGAGGGTGTCATCGGTCATACCCAGCCCCGCAGAATTGCAGCCATGACAGTGGCGCGCCGGATTGCCGAGGAATTGGGTGAAGAACCCGGCCGTGCTGTCGGCTATAAAATTCGATTTAAAGATCGCACCTCAAAAAAGGCTTACCTGAAGATAATGACCGATGGCATTTTGCTGGCTGAAACGCAAAGCGATCGTTATCTGAGCACTTACGATACCATTATTGTCGATGAAGCCCATGAACGCAGCCTGAATATTGATTTTATCCTTGGTATTTTAAAAACACTGCTGTGTCGTCGAGAAGACCTCAAACTCATTATCACTTCTGCCACCATTGACACCGAAAAATTTTCAAAAGCGTTTGGCGACGCCCCGGTAATTGAAGTCTCGGGTCGCATGTATCCGGTCGCTGTTCGTTATCAGCCGCCGGAATTTCCAGGCGAGGAAAACGGCGAATTGACCCATGTCGAGCTGGCCGCCCATGCCCTCAATCAGCTTTTAAAGGAGAGCGCCCGGGGTGATATTCTGGTTTTTATGCCCAGCGAGCAGGACATTCGCGATACCTGTAAGCTGATTGAAGCTGCAGGAATCCAAAATTCGAGTATCTTGCCCCTGTATGCCCGGTTGACGGCAGCCGAACAGGCGCGGGTTTTTGCACGCTCATCCCTAAGAAAGATCATTGTCGCCACCAACGTGGCCGAAACCTCCATTACCATCCCGGGGATCCGTTATGTGGTGGATTCGGGGCTAGCCAGGATTTCGCGCTATTCACCGCGATCACGCACGACCGCGCTGCCGGTGATGCCGGTTTCGCGCAGCAGCGCGGACCAGCGTAAAGGTCGCTGCGGCCGGGTGCAAAACGGTGTGTGTGTGCGCCTGTATTCGGAAGATGACTACCTGAGTCGCCCGCTGTACACCCGGCCGGAAATTTTACGTGCCAATCTGGCTGAAGTCATCCTGCGAATGATATCGCTTAAGCTTGGCGATATCGCCGATTTTCCATTTATTGACCCGCCCGATTTGAAAAGTATAAAGGACGGCTTTAATCTGCTTTATGAACTGGGAGCGATAAAATCCCGGCGGACGGCGCACGGCGCACGGCGCACGGACCATGAGGCAGCAGGCAAGATTCGTTCAACCAGAGGCGTATCCACAAGTAGCGTTGAACTCACGGAGAAGGGTCATTTGATGGCGAAAATCCCATTAGATCCAAGGCTGTCCAGGATGCTGCTGGAGGCCAGTACGGCGGGCTGTATCGATCAAATTGCGGTAATCGCCGCGGCTCTTAGCATCCAGGATCCCCGGGAACGTCCGCTTGAAAAAACGGCCGCAGCCGATCAGATGCATGCCCAGTTCGACGATCCCTTCTCTGATTTTACAACCCTGCTCAATATCTGGAATCGCTATCATCACATCCGCCGCACAAAAAAAAGCACCCGTCAACTCAAACGGTTCTGTCGGCAACACTTTCTCTCTTACAAACGCATGCGAGAATGGCGCGATATTCATCATCAAATTCGAACGATTCTGGAAGAATTCGGTCTATCCGTAACATATCGTCAGGGCCGGTTGCCAACGGAGAACCTGAACCTGGATAAAACCCACCCTTTATATCGACGGATTCATAAATCGATTCTTAGCGGCTTTCTTTCGAATATTGCAGAGAAAAAAGAGAAAAATTTTTTCCGAGCGACCAAAAACCGTGAGGTCATGGTTTTCCCGGGATCGGGTCTGTTTGACAAAGCCGGCCGCTGGATTGTGGCAGCCGAAATGGTCCAAACTTCCCGGCTGTTTGCCCGCACGGTAGCCAATATTGACAGCGAATGGCTGGAAGCGTTGGGAGGCGATCTGTGTCATCGAAAATTTCTTGACCCACGCTGGGAAAGAAGCCGTGGTGAGGTGGTGGCCGATGAGCAGGTCAGCCTGTTCGGCTTGATCATTATTTCTCAACGACCGGTATCCTACGGCCCGGTAAACCCGGATGAGGCCACCGACATATTTATCCGCTCTGCGATCATCGGCGGGGATCTCAAGAAGCCGTTTGCCTTCATGAAACATAACCAGCGTTTGATAGACGACATCAAAGGTGTCGAAGATCGGCTGCGGCGCCGTGACGTGCTGATTAGCGAAGAAGATCTTTTTGACTTTTACAGAAAAAAGTTAGACTGCATATACGCCGCGTCAATGCTTTCAAAAGTTATTAAAAAAAGAGGCGGGGATCGATTTCTACGGTTAAGAAAACAGAATCTCATGAATTATGACCCCGCGGCCGAAGAACTCTCGCGTTACCCTCTGAGCACCAGGATCAACGGGCAACGCTTTGAATATGCCTACCACTTTAAGCCTGGCGAAGATGATGACGGCGTGACCCTTAAGGTGCCTGTTTCTTTGACTTCCGCGGTTGCAGGGGAAACCCTCGATTGGCTGGTACCGGGGCTTTTTAAAGAAAAGGTAGAAGCCTTAATAAAAGGCTTGCCGAAAGTGTATCGCAAAAAGCTAGTTCCGGTTAACGAAACGGTTGAGGTCATCACCCGGGAGATACCCCGGCAGAGGCGTTCGTTGATTGCTGCTCTGGGGGAATTTATTTTGCGGCGCTTCGGCGTCGATATACCGGCTTCCGCCTGGCCGGTTGAAACCCTGCCGGATCATCTTAAAATGCGTATTTCAGTGACTGCGCCGGAAGGGAAAGAGCTTTATTCCGGAAGGGACGCCGCCGTCCTCGCACAACAACCAATGAAGACATCCCAGCCCGATGAATTCGAATCCTATCGGTTAAAATGGGAAAAGAACGGTATCACCCGCTGGGACTTCGATGATCTGCCGGAATTTATCAGCAGCCCTGCAAGTTCTAAAACCAAATGGGTCGCCTATCCGGCTCTGGCAGCTGCCGGCGATAATATAAAATCGGTGAGCTTGAAATTATTCCGCCGGCAGCACAAGGCGGTTCGCGTGCATTTAAGAGGGGTTGCCGGTCTTTTTAAAATCCATTTTGCAAAAGATTTGAAATTTTTAAAAAAAGGATTGAAACTGCCCAAACACGTAAAGGCAGCGGCTGATTTTTTTAACGGACCGGCAAACGTTGAACAGCAAATGCTGGATCGAGTTATATCCGACCTGTTTTGCAAAAACATCCGGTCGCGGGATATGTTTTACGCCCATGCCGATAAAATATCTCCGATCATTATTTCTCACGGTCAAAAGCTCCTTAGTTGTTGCCTGCCGGTTCTGAAAGCGTATTACGAAGCACGCCAGGAACTCGAAAAGCTTAAATTGGCAAATCTGGATAATCGAGCCGGACAAAACTTACAAAAAGATTTAATTAGAGAGCTTGCGCAACTGGTTCCTGAAACCTTTATCAATCTTTACGACATGGAACGACTTGTGCACCTTGAACGCTATATCAAATCCGCAGAAATTCGGGCCCAGCGGGCGATGGTGGATTTTGAAAAGGATCGGGCCAAGGCAAAGGAGGTCAACACATTTAGCGCCAGTCTGGACAAACTGGTTAAAGCACTTTCGCCCCATGCCACTGACACGAAGCGCAGCGCGATTGAGGAATTCTTCTGGATGATTGAAGAATACAAAGTGTCCGTTTTTGCTCAGGAGCTAAAAACCGCCATTCCGGTTTCGAAGAAGCGGCTGGAGAAGAAACTGGCTCAAATTAAGCGGATGATCTAGTCCATCGGCATAGCGAGGACTTTAGCAATCACTGGTATCCGGTCTCTGATTTCTGGCTGCTGTCTATTCGTTCTTGGTTTCAGTGTTCAGGTGTCAGGTGTCAGGTTTTGAGAGGCCAGAGGACTTAAGAAAGCGGGTAAAACGGAAGATAAAAAGCCCTGTCTGACTTCTGTTTTTTGCTTCCAGGCATATTTTTGCTGACACCCGAAACCTGACACCTGAAACCTTAATTAAGCCAGGAGTAGTTTGTAATATCGTATGATATTGGATCTTAAGTAAAGAAAATTGGAAATGAAACAGGCACCCAAAAAACCGCTAGTAAGCGTGATCATCCCGACTTACAATAGAGGCTGGATCGTTAAAGAGGCCATTGATTCCGTTTTAGCGCAGGACTTCTATGATTATGAACTCATTGTGGTTGATGACGGGTCTGATGATAATACATCCACAATTCTAAAATCATATGGCAAGAAGATTACGGTTTTGCACCAACCCAACCAAGGCGTCAGCGCCGCCAGAAACCACGGTATTGCAGCGGCCTCGGGTCGCTTGATTGCTTTTTTGGATTCAGACGATCTGTGGTTACCCCGCAAGCTTTTAACGCAGGTCAAATTTTTTAATGACCATCCGGATGCCGTCATCAACCAAACCCAGGAGCGCTGGGTTCGAAATGGTGTGCGGGTAAATCCCAAAAAAAGGCATCATAAATTTTCAGGGATGATATTTGAGCGCTCCCTCGCACTTTGCCTGGTGAGCCCCTCGGCCGTCATGATCAAAAAAAGCCTTTTTCGCACGGTCGGTATTTTCGATGAAAGCCTGCCGGCCTGTGAAGACTATGATTTGTGGCTTCGAATCAGCTGCCGTTATCCGGTCCATCTTATTGAGACGCCCCTGATTATCAAACGCGGCGGACATGATGATCAGCTTTCCAAAGCTGCGGGGCTTGATAAATATAGAATCCAATCTCTGGTGAAAATTATCGATGGCGATATGCTGACAAAACATC
>JASFTL010000203.1:0-7037 GCA_050053555.1 Desulfobacterales bacterium | reverse complement strand
AAAATGAAACTGAATCTTAAGGCACTGACTGTTGCTCTGGCCATTTTGTGGGCCGGCGCGGTTTTTTTAGTAGCTGTCGCCAATTTGATATGGCCGACATACGGTAAGGCGTTTCTGGTAATGCTCGCTTCGATCTATCCGGGCTATCATGCGGCTGGAACAATTGGCGACGCGATTTCCGGAAGTCTGTATGCGCTTGCAGACGGCGCCATTTTCGGATTGATTTTAGGCTGGCTTTACAATTTAATCGTCGGCAACAGAAGCACCCGAGATGCCTGAATTCAGCAATGACAATAAGCACTGCCGTGAAAAATTGGCATTTGAAATCTCCATTCCGCTTTTTTCAAACGCAATATGATAGAGATTGCAATGCACAGCGGTCAAATATCTGATGTTCAAATAGACAGAATGGAGTGAAAGAAAATCTGTCGGCCTGCCGCTTTTCCTGTTCTTTTGGGCCCAATAAAAATAAGAAGGGCATCCTCCCAAAATAAAACGTAGACAGAATGCCCAGCTTTAAATTTGCAAACGGTAATTAAACCACAGTTACATTCACCGCAGCGGGACCCTTTTGGCCTTCTTCTATGTCAAAGGTAACGCGGTCGCCTTCATACAGCGTTTTAAAACCAGACGCATTAATCCCTGAGTGATGAACAAATACATCCGGACCCTCTTCCTGTTCGATGAAGCCGTAGCCCTTGCTGCTATTAAACCATTTTACTACACCATCAGCCATCGTGACATTCTCCTTTCAAAAAAAATTCTCATAGTTCCAAACTTCAGGGTGCCACTTTGACAAATGGATCTTGCCTTTAGAATGAAACCGGCCCGTCAATTAAGAACGGGCCTTTATTGATTAATAGAATGATAACAATTTTTTAAAAAAAATCAAGCCTAGCTGAATTTTCCATTTACTACCCACACTCGTTGAGATAAAATCTTGTTGAGAAAGGTCAAGCTGATTCGATGGTGAGTTTCTGCACCTTTAAATATTGGAAAACCAGAGGAGACGACAATGCAAGCAAACAAGGTGGTAGCTCGATTCAAGGATGGCGCTATAATGAAAGGTAAAACCAGCGATTTTTTCCCGAATAAAGATACCTGCCATCTGGAAACATTAAATGGTGAAATAAAAGAAATTAATATGGAGCAATTAAAGGCCTTTTTTTTCGTAAAAGACTTTGAAGGCGACAAGACCCATCAGGAAAGCTACAATGATGAAATTGCAGGAGCCGGACGGAAAATAATGGTAGAGTTTTCTGATGGCGAAAAGGTAATCGGATACACGCTGGGCTATTCCCCGGGACGCCAGGGCTTTATAATGACGCCCGCCGACTTAAAAAGCAACAATGAACGTATTTTTGTTGTTACATCTGCAAGCGAAAGGATAGAATTCATTTAAACGCATCCGTGTAATAAAGCAGTCCTGAAATTTGAGGCCTTCCAAATAAAAAATTCCGTTTTTTCTTCAAACGAGAAATGGGGTTTTCATCGCAGGTCAGCGCCTATCTTCCCTATGGCTTAATCCCCGAAGCACCGGCTCGTTATTAGAGGCAGCATCCGAATCAGGATGAATGATCAAATCCTAAACTGGCATAAATGACCTTCCATTTGGCAAAGGCAATGGGTTTTAATTCCTTTAGATCGTTTTTAGGAATCCAGCCTACGGTGGAGTTGGGAATATAAAAGCAATTCTGCCCCTTATAGGGTCCTTCTTCGATTATCCAGCCTTCCTGTACGGCAATTTTTTTTCCTGCAAGATTTTGGGCCTCTTTCACATATTTCATGTTTTTTGACGGTCGAAAAATTGCTTCATAATACATCTACAATTTCCATTCTTAAAAAAAGACAACCCTTCAGATCTGAAGGGTTGTCCTCTTTTAGATTTAATTGGCAAAATTAAACTACAGTAACATTGACTGCATGCGAACCCTTTGGCCCTTCTTCTATGTCAAAGGTAACCTGGTCGCCCTCATTCAGAGACTTGAACCCTGATGCATTGATCCCCGTATGATGAACAAATACATCCGGACCATCTTCTTGCTCAATGAAGCCGTAACCTTTACGGTCATTGAACCATTTCACAACACCCTTAGCCACAGTGACACCCTCCTTTCTGCTTAAGTTCCCATAGTCCCATACTGCAGGATGCCACCCAGCAAAATGGATATTTCCTTCAGAATGAAACCGGCCCTTCAATATAGCTGGACCTTTTAATGATAAATTAAATTATAAAATCTTTTGTTAGCCAAAATCAAGCAATTTATTCGGTTAAAACCATTTTTGCTAAAGGCATCGTTATGCCGTGCATATCTTCTCCGAATAGCGAGTCTGGGGTAAAGCCTCAATCATCGAAATTCATGGGACCATGATGCCCTGCTGAAGCAGCGTCCGGATTTCCCAAGGCGGTATCAACTTATCAAAAAAAGCATAAAAATCAATTAAATACACGCCCTCTTGACAAACTTCAGGCGCTACTTTATGGTACCCTGATACTATTCACAAACATAATACCGACCATCATTACTGCGGGGAGCAATGCTGCTATGAATGGGTTACACTTTCGCAAGCGCTGTATGCATTGGAGCAAATCTCCCGCATTCGTTTCCCTTGATCAAAGCGTTTTTAGCGTTCTTTCTGGCTCTGCCACTTATCATCTTACCGCCCATCAAGCGATCCAACCCAAAGCAATCATAACCTCTCAATTAAAATCGGAAATTATGAAAGGAGGACGTGCATGAAAAAAGCATTATGGTTTACGATGATTGTCTTGTTTTCAGTTTTATTCGCCTTCACCGCAAGCCAGGCAAAACCTTTTAAAATTGCAGCCATTTTTCAGACTGCGATTGAAGAGCCGTGGGATGGTGTTATCCATCAGGCCTGTCTTAAAGCCAAAGAGGAGATGGGCAACATCGAATATGAGTTCACCGAAAAAATCGCCGCTGCTGACTTCGAAAAGGTCCTCAGGGAGTATGCTGAAAGAGGATTTGACCTGATTGTGGGCGACGCTTTTCTTGCAGGAGAGGAACCGGCAAGACGGGTGGCCAAAGATTATCCGGATATCGCCTTTGCTTTTGGATCAGAGTTCGGTCCGGTGGCTCCAAATTTTTCAGTTTTTGACAACTGGATTCACGAACCAAGCTATCTCTGCGGGGTCATTGCCGGCAGGCTCACGAAAACCAATAAACTGGGTGTAGTGGCAGCAATACCCATTGGTGAGGTGAACCGGCTGGTGAATGCCTTCAAAGCCGGCGCGCTTAAGGTTAATCCCAAAGTGAAGATCAAGATCGCTTACATTGGCGGCTGGTTTGATCCTCCCAAGGCAAAAGAGGCCGCAATCGCCCAAATAGAAGGCGGCGCGGATTTGATCTTTGCCGAAAGATTCGGGGTCTTTGAAGCCTGTAAGGAAAAGGGGGTCCTGGCTTTCGGCAATATGTCGGATCAGAATGCACTGGCTCCGAACGTGGTGATCACCGGACCGGTGTGGGATATGTATCCCACCATCAAGTTCTGCATCGAGATGGTCAAGAAAAAGGCCTGGGTATCCATGGATTTAGGGGAATGGTCGATGATGGCAAAGGGAGGCGCGCGGCTGGCTCCTTTTCATTCATTTGAGAAGACCCTGCCTGCGAATGTGATCAAAGAAGTAAGGGATCTCGAGCAGAAGATTTTGAACGGAACTTTTCGCGTGCCGGTGGATGAACAGAAGCCTATCTCCGACTAAAACCAGCTCTTAGGGCATCACCTTTTGCCCGATGGCTGTGTTGTGAGCCGCTTCAAAATGCTCACGTACTAACGTGTACGCTCCGCTTTTTAAACGGCTCACGCCTTGCCCTCGAGCAAGATCTAAAACCCTAAGAGCCGATTTTGGTACTTTTATTATTTTATCGTGCCGTTTGAATTCTAAAGTGAATAATCAGGATGCAGAGTCCAGCCGGTTTCTGGCGAAGTTGTCGAACATAATCTGTGGTTCTAAACCCAGTTTAAGGGAAGGTGTTTCAGGCTGAAGCGTAAACGCATCAAGTCTGAAACACCTTTCATATCTTCATGCGCAATTCTGTTTTATTTAAGCCACATGTTACGAATGCAGGAGAACTTCGAGGTCGTTGATGGCAAAAAAAGACCAACCCGTTGTGAGAATGTCCTCCGTCACAAAGCGTTTTCTGGACGTTACAGCCAACCAGGATATTTCTTTTGAACTTTATAAAGGCGAAATTTGCGCACTGCTCGGTGAAAATGGAGCAGGCAAGACGACGCTGATGAACATCCTTTTTGGTTATTACACCAGTGATGAGGGCGAAATTTTCATAAAAGGCGAAAAAGCTGACCTCTCCGCTCCCAGAGATGCAATTGCACGCGGGGTGGGCATGATTCATCAACACTTCGCGCTGGTCTCTTCCCAGACTGTACTTGAAAACATCATCGTGGGCACCGATGCCGGAAAAGGCATTTTTCTTGATCTTAAATCCGCGCGCCAGGCGCTCATCGACCTTCAGGAACGTTTCGGCCTTCAGATTGATCCGGAAGCCAGAGTATGGACCCTGTCGGTGGGTGAACAGCAGAAAGTTGAAATTCTCAAAGCCCTGTATCGAGATGTAGACATCCTGATCATGGACGAACCCACTGCCGTTCTGGCTCCGGCTGAAACTGCAGACCTGTTTGAAACCCTTCGATCACTGGTAAAAGAGGGCCGATCGGTTGTTTTCATCTCCCACAAATTAAATGAGGTGATGGACATTTCAGATCGCATTGTCGTTCTGAGAAACGGCCGGGTGGTCGCGGAGCGAAAGACGGCTGAAACCCATACGAAAGAACTGGCCAATCTTATGGTCGGCCGGGAGCTTCTGGAAAACATCGCAAAAAAGCCACTCCCTCCCGGTCAGCCCGTTCTTGAAATCAAAAACCTCAATGTCTTAAATGAAAAGAACCTTGCGGTGCTAAAAAATTTTGGGTTGGTCGTCCGGCAGAATGAAATTCTGGGAATTGCCGGAATTTCGGGAAATGGCCAGAAAGAACTCTCAGAGGTGCTCTTCGGCATGCGGCCGCCGACAGACGGTTTCATTCAAGTAAACCATCAGCCCCTTAAATTCGGAAGTCCGGCCGCCTCGATTAAATCGAATATGGGCCGAATACCGGAGGATCGAATCGATACAGGACTGCTGATGGACCTTTCTGTTGAGGAAAACCTCATTTTGGAAAACCACTCTACGGCTGGTTTCCACCGATACGGACTGATGAAATCGCCAACAATCCAAAAGTTTAGTGACGATCTCATCAAAAACTACAGCATCAAAACCACCGGGCGCGATGCCGTCACTAAAAGTTTGTCCGGCGGCAACCTGCAAAAGGTAATGCTGGCCCGGGAACTGGCCGGGGAACCGTCGCTGATCATCGCTTCTCAGCCTACCCGGGGTCTGGATGTGGGTGCCATGGAATATATTCACCAGAGAATTCTGCAAGAACGGGAAAGAGGTGCAGGAATTCTCCTGATTTCAGAAGATCTGGATGAGATACTTGCCCTCAGCGACCGCATCCTCGTCATATTTGAAGGAGAAATTATGGGAGAATCATCAGGTGCAACGGCCACGCGCGAACAGATCGGTCTTTGGATGAGCGGAGTGAAAACGTGATCAGATTCAGAATTATAAAACGCGAACCGTTGCCGGGTCGGGCAAAAATCGTTATCCCGATTGCGGCGATTATGGTGACGTTGATTCTGGCTGCCATTCCGATTCTTTTCGCGGGAGGGCATCTGTGGAAGTCTTATTTTTACCTGTTCCATGGAGCGCTGGGAACCCGCTACAATCTTTTAGAAACCTTTGTAAAAGCCAGTCCCCTGTTATTGACAGGACTGGCCGTCGCTTTTGCGTTCAGAGCGAAATTCTGGAATATCGGCGCCGAGGGTCAACTCCTGGCCGGTGCTTTGACGGCCACCGCTTTAGGTGTTCATCTGGGTAGTATTCCTGCGGTGCTCGTCTTGCCGACGATCATTATCGCGGGATTCCTGGCGGGGGGCTTCTGGGCTTCGATTCCGGCCCTTCTGAAAACAAAACTGAAAGTCGATGATGTCGTTTCCACGTTGCTGCTAAACTATGTCATGATCCACATCATGGGTGCGCTGCTTTTTGGACCACTTCAGCAACCCGGCTCCAGCTGGCCCCGATCATCGGCAATCATCGAGGCCGCCCGCTATCCGATCCTGATGGCAAAATCGCGTTTTCATATGGGTATCCTTATCTCTCTGCTGGCCGTAATTGTCATATGGTTCATTAATAAAAAGACGACTTTCGGATACCGGTCAAAGGCCGTCGGTGTGAACATTCGAGCCGCCCGTTTCGGCGGAATTAATACCACTTCTGTGATTTTATGGACAGCCTTGATATCCGGGGGGCTGGCGGGCCTGGCAGGAGTGGGAGAGCTCTGTGCGCTTCAATATCGATTGATCATGGATATTTCTCCGGGCTACGGGTATTCCGGGATCGTAATCGCTATGCTGGGCAACCTGCATCCGGTCGGTGTGCTCTTTTCTTCACTTTTTTTCAGCGTGATTATTGTGGGGGCTCAGACCATGAGCCGCATGACCGGGGTTCCGACTTATATCGCCGAGGTTATCCAGGGGATGGCGCTGATGGTGATGCTCATTTTTTTGCTTTTTACGGAATATAAAATAAGGATGGTGCGCAAGTAATGGGTGAGATTTTTGATATTGCATTTATCTCGGGACTCATCGGCGCCACGATGCGCATGGCGACCCCGATCGTATTTGCAACCTTAGGGGAAATCCTTTCAGAGAGAGCCGGCGTCCTGAATTTGGGAATCGAGGGTATCATGCTGATGGGCGCGATGACAGGATTTCTGTTCACATTTATCTCAGGTTCCATATGGTTTGGCGTGTTTGCGGCCGCCTGTGTGGGCATGATTCTGGGAATGCTCATGGCATTGCTTTCCGTCAATCTAGGTTTGAGTCAACATGTTTCGGGGTTGGGCATTACACTGTTTGCGACTGGTCTGGCCATGTTCATTTATCGACTGCATTT
>JASFTL010000202.1:0-7109 GCA_050053555.1 Desulfobacterales bacterium | reverse complement strand
GCAGCTTGGGAACTGTCGCTTCCGAATAACACCACAGAAGCTTGGCCCCGTGTCGGATAATCCCGCCCCATTCCTGCTGGCTGCCGGGCAGGTATCCCGGCACATCGGCGATGGTTAACAGTGGTACGTTAAATGAGTCACAAAATCGAATAAAGCGAGTGGCTTTGTCTGAAGCATTAATGTCCAGGCAGCCGGCCAGCACTTTCGGTTGGTTGGCAACAATACCGACGCTTCTGCCATTCAAACGGGCAAAACATACCACCATATTGCGTGCATAGTACTGATGGGGTTCGAAAATCTCCCCGTTATCGACAACGGCCCGAATGACCGCTTTCATATCATAAGATTTATTGGGACTATCCGGAACGATCGAATTTAAGGCCGCATCGGAGCGACCCGGATCATCCCCTGTATCGACGATGGGCGGATCTTCCATATTATTGGACGGCAGATAAGACAGAAGCCGTTTGATGCGTTCGATGGCATCTTCATCGCTTTCGCAGGCAAAGTGAGCGACACCGCTTTTTTCATTGTGCGTTTTGGCGCCGCCCAGATCCTCGAACGTAATTTCTTCACCGGTGACGGACTTAATAACCTCTGGTCCGGTAATAAACATATAACTGCTGCCCTTCACCATAAATACCCAGTCCGTCATGGCCGGCGAATAGACCGCCCCGCCAGCCGTGGGTCCCATAATTGCCGAAATCTGGGGAATGACGCCGGAAGCAGCTGAATTCCGAAAAAATATTTGTCCATACCCGGAAAGCGCGTCAACACCCTCCTGAATTCGGGCACCACCTGAGTCGTTAATACCGATAAACGGCACACCCGCTTTTAAGGCCAGATCCATGACTTTGCATATTTTTTTTGAGTGCATCTCTCCCAGGCTGCCGGCTCTGGCCGTAAAATCTTGTGAAAAAGCAAACAACGGTCGGCCATTGACCAGGCCATGACCGGTGATGACCCCATCCGACGGTATATCGACTTTTTCCATGCCAAAATTCACACAACGATGATTGACAAACATATCGATCTCGCGAAAGGTCGCTTCATCAAATAATAGATTCAACCGTTCCCGGGCGGTGAGTTTGTTTTTTTCATGCTGCTTGGCGACTGCTTTTTCGCCGCCCATTTGCAGGGTTTTGCCTTCACGTGCTTTAAGCTCTTTGATTTTATCATCGACGACGCCCATTATCTATTTCCTTTCCTTTGAACCTCAGATGTTTAGAATAAAAGTGCCAATTTTCTAAACCGAGCGTTGATTGTCAAGAAAAAAAAGCAATTTATCCGCTGCATGGGTCGGCGCGGTTTCCCCTTTTGCGACCGCGCGCGTAATCTGATCGAGTTTCTTTTTGATTTCAGGATTTGTATAAAACCGTTGCTTGAGGGCATCTTCAACCAGGGACCACAGCCAATCCAGCGCCTGTTTTTGACGTTTATGCTGCAGCTCACCGCTGGTGCTAAATTTTTTATGGAATTTCATAACGGTTTGCCAGATTTCAGTGATGCCTGTCATCTCCAGCGCGCTGCATGTCAACACCAGCGGTTTCCAGTTCGGCGACGCGGGTTGCAGCATATGCAAAGCGGTTTCATATATTTTAGCGGCCTTATTTGCTTTCTCAATGTTGTCGCCATCAGCTTTGTTAATGGCAATCGCATCGGCCAACTCCAATACACCTCTTTTGATTCCCTGAAACTCATCTCCGGCACCGGCAAGCATCAGGACCAGAAAAAAATCAACCATCGATGCCACGGTGGTTTCCGACTGACCTACGCCTACCGTCTCGACGATAATCACATCAAAACCGGCGGCTTCGCAAACCAGCATGGTTTCTCTGGTTTTGCGCGCCACGCCACCCAGGGTGCCTCCTGAAGGCGATGGACGAATAAAGGCATTTTTTTCCACCGAAAGCCTTTCCATGCGGGTCTTATCAGCCATCACGCTGCCGCCGCTTCTGGAACTGCTGGGATCCACCGCCAGTACCGACACCCGGTGGCCGGCTTCCACAAGCAAGGTGCCGAGACTTTCAATGAATGTGCTTTTGCCTACCCCGGGCACACCGGTGATGCCAAGACGAACGGCTTTTCCGGTATGTTGCAGCAGTTCATCAACGATTTTGCGAGCCAGTTGCTGATGGTCGGGGCGCGAGCTTTCGATCAGGGTGATGGTTTTGGAGAGAAGCCTGCGGTCCTGTTCAAGGACACCCTTTATATATATTTGTGGATCGGCCGTATGCATGCCTAATTTTATAACCTATTTTAATAGTCGCTTTAATTATATAGCTTATAATCAATCCCAGCAGTTCTGCTAACCCTTATTCTCCAATGCATTAAGCACCTGATTGGCGGATTCGGTCACCGGTGTTCCGGGACCGAAAATACCGACCACGCCCGCACGATATAGAAACTCATAATCAGACGGCGGAATAATCCCGCCGACAACCACCAAAATGTCCCCACCGCCTTCTTTTTTAAGCGCTGCGATCAGCGCAGGCACCAGTGTGTTATGACCGGCGGCCAGACTGGAAGCGCCGACCAGATGGACATCATTTTCCACAGCCATACGCGCTGCTTCTTCGGGTGTTTGAAACATCGGACTGATATCAACATCGAATCCGAGGTCGGCAAAGGCAGTTGCAATGACTTTTATGCCCCGATCGTGTCCGTCCTGGCCCATCTTGGTTACCAGGATCCTGGGACGCCGGCCTTCTTTTTTGTTAAAACCTCCGGCACGCTTGCGGATCGATTCAATGATTTCGCTGTCGCCGTATTCGGAAGCATACACCCCGGATATACACTGCGTCGTGGCCACGTATCGCCCAAATGCCTTCTCCAGGGCATCCGAGATTTCACCAACAGTGGCGCGGGCCCGCACGGCCGGAATACAAGCTTCCAGCAAATTGCCGCCGGATTCTGCAGCGTTGACAACCGCCTGCAGCGTCTGCTGGACGGTCTTTGCATTCCGACTGGCTTTGAGCTGCTTTAATCGGGTGATCTGTTCATCCCGAATCCTGGCCGGAACTTCAAGAACCTCCAGATCCACATCTTCTTCGATCTGGTATTTGTTGACGCCCACAATGACATCTTTACCCTGATCGATGCGCGCCTGCCGCCGAGCAGCCGCTTCTTCAATTCTCATTTTGGGCATCCCGGTTTCAATCGCTTTCGCCATGCCTCCCATTTCTTCGACTTCATCGATAATTTTACCGGCCTCGCGAATAATGCCGTCGGTCAAAGCCTCAAGGTAATAGGAGCCTGCCAGCGGATCAACCACCCGGCAAATCTGGGATTCTTCCTGAACAATCAGCTGGGTGTTACGCGCAATCCGGGCCGAAAAATCTGTGGGCAGGCCGACGGCTTCGTCAAAAGAGTTGGTGTGCAGCGACTGGGTGCCGCCCAGAGCGGCCGAGAGACATTCCAGTGTAGTGCGGATAATATTGTTATAGGGATCCTGGGCCGTCAGGCTCCAGCCCGAAGTCTGGCAATGGGTTCTCAGCATGGTTGAGCGCGGATTTTTAGGGTTGAACTGACTGATGATTTTATGCCATAGAAACCGCGCAGCCCGCAGCATGGCAATCTCCATGAAAAAGTTCATGCCGATTCCGAAAAAAAACGACAGGCGCGGCGCAAAGGAGTCGATATCCAGCCCGGCCTTAAGGGCCGCCCGCACATATTCCAGCCCGTCGGCCAGGGTAAAGGCCGCCTGTAGCACAGAGCCGGCGCCGGCTTCCATCATATGATAACCGCTGATGCTGATGGTGTTGTATCTGGGCATATGGGTTGAACAGTATCCGATAATATCGGAAACAATCCGCATGGAAGGTTCCGGCGGGTAAATATAGGTATTGCGGGTAAGGTATTCCTTTAAAATATCATTCTGTATCGTTCCGGCAAGTTTATCCTGGCTAACGTCCTGTTCTTCAGCGGCAACAATATACCCGGCTAAAACAGGCAAGACCGCTCCATTCATGGTCATGGAAACCGTCATCTGATCCAGCGGTATCTGATCAAAAAGAATCTTCATATCTTCAACGGAATCCACGGCCACCCCGGCCTTGCCGATGTCGCCAGTGACCCGTGGATGATCAGAGTCGTATCCTCTGTGAGTCGCCAGATCAAAAGCCACCGACAGTCCTTTTTGCCCGGCGGCCAGGCATCTGCGATAAAAGGCGTTGGACTCCTTAGCGGTGGAAAAACCGGCATATTGCCGAATGGTCCAGGGCCTCCCAGCATACATGGTCGCCCTGGGGCCCCTAACGTAGGGTTCCAGACCCGGCATGGTGTCGATATGGTTTATTCCCTCGAGATCCTCGGCCGTATAGACCGGTTTGACACGGATGCCTTCAGGTGTGCTCCAGTCCAAGGATTCAAGAGGTTTGCCTCTTAGCTCCTTTGTCGCCAGGTCCTGCCATTTTTTTATTTCGGATTGTTTCGCCATGGTGGTCAGCTCCCTTTTAATTCACTTTTCTACAAAAAAGATCCTTCTAAATTAATCATTACAAATCAGGTGTCAGGTTTCGGGTTTCAGTGTTCAGAAGTCAGAGGTCAGACGAGAGAAGACAGCTGATAAAAACAGGGGGTCTAGCATTCTATTTGACTTCAGTTTTCTGTCCTATGTCATCTGTTTGCTGATACCTGACACCTGAAACCTATTAGAGGCCAGCGGCCATCGGTAATTTTATTGCAGCCACTTTGAATTCAATAAAAAGGTCCTTTAATCTTTGCGCTCACACAGCTCGACAAGGACACCATTGGTGGATTTTGGGTGCAGGAAGGCAATTCGAGCGCCGCCGGCACCGATCCGCGGCTTTTCATCAATTAATCGGATGCCTTTTTCTTTTAATTCGCTTAGAGCCGCTTCGATATTTTCGACTCGAAAGGCGATGTGCTGAATGCCCTCGCCTTTTTTCTCAAGATACTTCGCAATCGGTCCGTCGGGTGCGGTGGATTCTAAAAGTTCCACCTCGCTTTCACCGACCGGGAAAAATGCCGTGGTGACTTTTTGTTCGGCCACGGTTTCAGATCCTTCGAACGCAAGGCCTAACGCATCCGTCCAAAAGTATTTACCCTCGTCGATGCTTTTTACGGCAATCCCGAGATGGTCTATCTTAATGATTTTCATTTGGAGCTCCTTATCCTGGTCGCGCCGATAAAATCTTAAAGATTAGCAAGCTGTCTTCAAATGGTTATCCGTTACTTGTAATTCGTTATTGGCAATTAAGCTCAACGGAAAGCAAACCCCAATAACAAATAACGATTAACCAATAACGGGCTTTTTTTCTTAAAGCCAGATTGAGTTTATGAGGTATTCGGATAACAGATAAGGCTATAGTCCTCGTCTGCCCGCCCTTAGGGTGCCGATTCTACGGAGACGACTTCCGGAATTTCTTTTTTCAATATTTTTTCGATTCCGTTTTTCAAGGTCATCTGCGACATCGGGCAACCCGCGCAGGCTCCCTGTAATCGGACAGTAACAACACCTTCCTGGACGTCAACAAGTTCGACATCTCCCCCATCCGCCTGAAGCATGGGTCTGATTTTATTGATGGCCTCCTCAACTTTTTCTCTCATCATAACAACTCCTTTCTATAAAATTTCTTTCGAAAAGATTCAAATTCATCCTTCACGATCGCCTCCCGCACCTGTTTCATTAAATTCAGAAAAAAATAAACATTGTGCAGGGTGCTGAGACGATAAGCCAGAAGCTCCTTGGCCAGGTAGAGATGACGCAAATACGCCCTGGAATAGTTTGAGCAAGTATAACACCTGCAGCCAGGCTCCAAAGGATTCTTATCGTTCCGGTATTTCGCATTGCAGATGTTCAGCGTACCTTGTTGGCCAAAAACCTGTCCGTTGCGGGCATTGCGGGTCGGCAGAACACAATCGAACATGTCGGCTCCCAGCGCCACCAGTTCGATCAGATTTTCGGGTGTCCCCACACCCATCACATATTTGGGTTTTGAATAGGGCAGTTTCGGTAAAGTATAATCGGCCATTTCCAGCATCATCTCCACCGGCTCTCCGACACTCAATCCGCCGATCGCAAAGCCGCTAAAGTCAAAAGGAATTAGAGATTCCACAGCGGTTTTCCGCAGATCTTTAAATGTTCCACCCTGAACGATGCCAAACAGGGCACCGTTGCCATTTGATCGGCCCTGCCAGGCGGTTTTACAGCGCGCTGCCCACCGGGCGGTGATTTCAAGCGCTTTGCGAGTTTGTTCGCGCTCGGCCGGGTATCGAATACAATGATCCAGACACATGCTAACATCCGAATCCAGGCAGCTTTGAATCTCAATCGCCTTTTCAGGTGTCAGAAGATGACGGCTTCCATCGATATGCGATTGGAAGGTCACACCTTCTTCAGAAATACTAGCCAGCTTGGCCAGTGAAAAAATCTGAAAGCCGCCGCTATCGGTTAGAATTGGACCTTCCCAGTTCATAAACTTATGCAGGCCGTCAAATTGATCGATGACCTCGCACCCCGGTCTAAGATAAAGATGATAGGTGTTGCCGAGGATCATCTGAGCACCGGCCGATAAAAGCTCTTCGGGTGTCAGAGATTTTACCGTGCCCTGTGTCCCCACCGGCATAAAAACCGGGGTCTCCACTTTGCCGCGGGCCGTCTGAATGACACCGGCTCGGGCACGGGTGTTCGAAGCTTGAGCGACTATGTTAAAGTTAAACATGTTCTGACTTCTGGTTCATAGCTCCGGGTTCAGCTCAAGTAGGTTTCAGGTGTCAGTGTTCAGGTGTCAGCATTGACAGATCTGAAACACCATGAAGGCAAATCCTGAACACTGAAACCCGACACCTGAAATCTAGGTGTTTTTGACGCCTGACACCTGCCTGCGCGGTCGCAGTCCCGCTACAAAGCGGGACGCGGCGAAAGCCCGAAACCTGACACCTATTATTGTTGGCTGTCAGTTGATGGCTGCTGGCTTCTTGGCTCCTGCCGGCTGCCAGCTGCCAGTGACTAGCGGCTAGATAATGAGCATCGCATCTCCATAGCTATAAAATCTGTACTTTCGTTTTATGGCTTCATGATAGGCCCGCAGGACATTTTGACGTCCGGCAAAAGCGGAAACCAGCATGAGCAGCGTTGAGTGGGG
>JASFTL010000201.1:0-7158 GCA_050053555.1 Desulfobacterales bacterium | reverse complement strand
TGATTGTGCTCGGCCTGTTTGCCAGATACAAAAGGAAAATACTCCCCCGTCCCATTCAGGTCCTGGGAGAATTGATTGTTTCTATGTTATACGGCCTTACGGAGGATGCGCTGGGCAAGGAACTGGCCAAAACCTATGCCCCCCTCATATGTGCCCTGTTCATGTTTCTACTTCTTTCCAACTGGCTGGGCATCATTCCGCACCTCGAAGAACCGACGAAAGACCTGAATACAACATTTGGTTTAGGGGTTATGGGTTTTTTTATTGCTCACTACGCCGGAATTAAAAGCAAAGGGTTTAAGGCTTACATAAAGGAATATTTCCAACCGATTTTTTTTATGATGCCCTTAAACGTCATCGGTGAACTGGCAAAGATTGTGTCCATTTCTTTTCGTTTATTTGGAAATATCATGGGGGGATCAATAATTATCCTGGTGGTTTCTTACCTGACATACAGCCTTGTCCTGCCGCCGTTTTTATACGGCTTTTTCGGCCTTTTTGTCGGCACCATCCAGGCTTTTGTTTTTACGATGCTCACAGTTGTGTATATCTCCGTCCAGGTGAAGTGACAGATGGAATTTGAAGTTGAGACCGTTATTAAAATAGCCGCCTATGCCGGCGGCGGCATTGCCATGGGCCTGGGGGCTGTTGGCGCCGCCATCGGAGAGGGATATACCGCCGCCAGAGCCAATATCGCCGTCTCAAGAAATCCAGAGATTTCAGGCGATATTTTTAAAAGCATGCTGGTGGGACAAGCCGTCGCCGAATCCGCCTCTATTTTTGCTCTCGTCATTGCCATTTTGCTGCTTTTTATGGGTGCAGCCCCACCCAGTCTTTTAAAAGCCGCCGCCTTTTTAGGTGCCGGCTTGAGCATGGGCTTCGGGGCCATTGGATCCGGCATCGGCTCCGGTTATCCGGGCGGCGAGGCATGTTTTGGAATTTCACAGCAACCTGCAGCCGGTTCACAATTAACCACCAACATGCTCATCGGATCCGCCGTGTGCCAGACCCCGGCAATTTTTTCAATGGTGGTAGCCCTGATGTTAATCTTTATCGATTTTGGCAATGCACCCCTAACCCCCACCTGGGCAGCCTTTATCGGAGCCGGTTTAAGCATGGGGCTTGCCGCCATCGGCTCCGGATACGGCGGCGGATTAGCAGCCGGTGCCAGCTGTGAAGGCATTTCCAGAACGCCTCAATCCGTAACCAATGTAACCACTATCATGCTCGTGGGACAGGCGGTATCGCAAACCCCGTCGATTTTCGGATTGTTAATCAGTTTTATTTTAATGTTTAAGACATTTCCCGCGTCAACCTTGCTGGCGACGCCCATGGCGCTTTTAGGTGCCGGACTGTGCATGGGATTTGGCGGAATCGGTCCGGGAATCGGTAATGGAATGGCTGCCGAAGGCGCGGTGAGATGGGTGGCCAGAAATGTCGAACATTCAAACGAACTCATGCGGATCATGCTGGTTGGGCAGGCCGTCTCGCAATCTACGGCTATTTATGCCATGGTTGTCAGTCTGGTGCTCATATTTGTCGTTTGATATATGGATTTTGTCTATTTTTATACTTTGACAGGATTTACCCGCCTTCGTTCGATTAACTTCGGCGGGGCAAGCAGGATCAATTGGATCCAATTCATCTTTAAACTTAAAAGGTATTTCACATAAGGAGGAAAAGATGGCAATTGAAGGAGCAGAAATTTTGAAAGCAGCAGCCTTTATCGGAGCGGGTTTGGCAATGGGGCTTGGTGCCATCGGCCCGGGTGTCGGTGAAGGGATGGTTGCGGCCAAGGCTTGTGAGGCAATCGGAAGAAACCCCAAGGAAGCCGGTTTGTTGACGCGAACCATGCTCGTCGGTCAGGCGGTTTCCGAGTCGACAGGGATATACTCATTGGTGGTCGCTCTGTTGCTCTTATTTGTCGTTTAATATCAGCGGCCGCTGATGTCAAACTTGATTTCATTATTGAATGCGGTCAGTTGATGGATCATGCTGCCCAAACGAGGCATGACCCCCATCTGCATAAACCTTGAAACTTAAGCGCTTATCTGATTGGCAGCCAATCCATTGGAAGGCTCACCATGCAAATTATCAGCAATGTTGCGCTCATCAGCATCAATGAAACTTTGATCTTTCAGGTGATCTCTTTTCTGATTTTCCTGTTCATCATCAATCGGATCATGTTCCGTCCGCTGCGCAAAGTAATAAGCGAAAGAGAGACTTACATCGAAAATATCCAGAAAGATATTGTCGCCGCCGAAAAAAAATTTGAGGATTTAACACGTCAGATACAGGCACAGGAAAAAGCGGTCAGAAATGAAGCTTTTGAACAAAAAGAACAAGTAGAGGCGTCGGGCAAACAAAAAGCTGCCGAAATAATCGCCTCAACCCGAGATGAGATTGCCGCTTTAAAAACCAGGGCTCAAAAGGAATTCGACGCTCAGATCTCTGCCGCCCGAAAAGATATCCAAAGAGAATCTGAAGGCCTGGCACAGAATATTATCCGGATCGTCCTGTATCGGAGTCTGAATCGATGAAACGCAATTGCCAGATCGCTGCAGGTTATTTGGTCGTCTTTATCGCTGTATTTGTTTTATGCAGCGCTGACGCACTGGCAGCCGAATCAGCCAAAAACTGGCGATCGATATTTGATCTGGTGATGAGATGGTTAAATTTTGTGATCATCGCGTTTTTCCTGATAAAGTTTGGCAGGAAGCCCATCAAAGAGTTTTTATCAAACCGCAGGGAGGAGATTGCTCACCAGATCAAAAAATTTGAGCAGCAAAAACAAGCAGCTGAAGAAAAAATTGAAGAAACAACAAAAATGATGGAAGACAGCCTGGCCCGCTTTGAAAAAATAAAAAAGAGAATTGTTGAGGATGGCGAAAAGAAAAAACAGCAAATCATTGCTGCTGCTCAGCAGGAAAGCAGGATCCTGCTGGAAGGAACCCAGCAGAAAATCGAAAATCAAATCGTGGAAGCCAGAAATTTAATACGATCAGAGCTCGTTGACGCCGCCATTGAGCTGGCAGAAAAACGGCTGCCAGTCGAAATTACGTCAGTCGACGAGCAGAAGCTCATTGATCATTTCATGGAAAGCACTGCCGGCAAATAATCTCAAAGAAGCGCCCCGTCATTGACGGAAGCCGGAAAGATTATTTTTGATCAATCCTTGTCCTTTTCAATATCCGAACGGACCTCGGGTGCGTCCATATCAGGAATGAGGCACTCTTGACCGAACGGCAAGCAAGCATCGGCAGGATAAACCCCTTTCAGCTCATCTTTAAACGTCCCCTCCCAGAGCCGGACACCGACCAGGTAGGCAATGCGGCCAATCCGATGTGCCCCAACGGGTGCCGTTAAAAAAATAAAGCAGATCGTTGCCAGCGCACGGGTAGCCACACCTAAATTGGAAAAATATAGGGCCAACGTAAACAAAAGCGTTCCGACGCCGATCGTTGCCGCTTTCGTGCTGCAGGACATTCGCAAAAAAAGGTCCGGCATGCGCAACATGCCCAGACCGGCTACCAACATAAAGAAAGAACCGATGACAAGCAATATGGAAATGAGGATCTCATTCATGGCCGGCCTCTCCATTTTTCGATATAGTAAGAGAACGCAATCACGCTCAAAAATGAAATGATCGCCCAGGCGCTGGCCACATCCAGCAAAACAGCCTGATCGGTTACAATCGCGGAAACCACGATAATACCGGCGGAGGTAATCGATATCAACTCAAATGCAATGATGCGATCCGGCAGGGTCGGTCCCAGGAGCAGTCGAATAAATCCCAGCACGAGGGTCAAGCTGAGTATCGGAAAAACGATGAAATATATCACCGTCTGCAAAATCATTTGAAAACCTCCATAACGCGCCGTTCCAGGCGTGCCTTGATATCATTCCGAAATTTTTCCACATCGCGCACATGCATGGCATGGATGTAAAGGGTTTTGCGATCCGGAGAAACATCCAGGCTCAGCGTTCCCGGTGTCAGCGTGATCAGATTGGCCAGCACCGTAATTTCCAGGTCGGATTCGGCATCCAGCGGAATGGCGATAATGGCGGCCCGCATCTGGTAATGGGGCGTTAAAACTTCATAGGCGACGCGTAAATTCGCCAGCAACAACTCCCACAGAAAGAAAAAGAAAAAACCAACAAACCGCAAAAAGCGGATAATATAAGCAATAAAGGTGACATCCGCCGGGGAACTGATCAACCACAGTGCCAGCGTACTAATCGCAAAGCCGACGACAAAATTGGCAAAAGTAAACGTTCCGGTCAGCGCCATCCAGACCAGCGGCAAGAAAATATTTCCTAAAAATACATTGATCTGTCTCATTTCATCCCCCCCAGGACGGCGTGGATGTATCCGTTCGGGTTCAATAACTGATCGGCGGCTTTGGTTGCCAGATCAAAAAAAGGTTCTGACATCAACCCGATGGTCAGGGTTAAAAGCCCTAAAAAAACCATCGGAAGGTAAAGGGCTATTTTTTTTGATGCATTCAGCTGAAATTGGGTTGTCGTACCAACATCGGTTTCCGCTTGCGACGGGTCTCCCCAAAAGGCCGCCGCCCAGATTTTCGCCATGGAAAACAGGGTTAACAAACCGACCCCCAGCGCGGTGGCGGCAATTAAATACCCCGCCATATCGAGACTCGCTTTGACCAGGATCAATTTGGCCCAGAAACCGGACAGCGGCGGCATGCCGGCCAGCGAAAATGCGGAAATGATGAAAATGATGGTCAGGCCCGGAGCGGTTTGATACAGACCCCCCAATTTATCCAGCAGATAAGACCCTTGTCGCCTGCGCGCCACTCCGCTGACCAGAAATAAATTGGTCTTAACAATGATGTGATGAATGATATAAAAAATTGAGCCGGCCAGTGCCAACGGTGTAAACAGGCCCAGTCCCATTACCATGTAACCCACTTGACTGATGATATGAAATGATAAAATCCGGCGAAATTCGTTTTGAGCCATCGCCCCGAGCACTCCGGTCACCATGGTCAAGCCGGCAACAACCAGAATGATGGTGTGAGTGTAGGCGATATCCTGATTGAATAACAGCGAAAATACCCGGATGAGCGTATAAACCCCCACTTTGGTCAACAATCCGGCAAATATGGCCGATACAGATACCGGCGGTGTATGATAGGAAGCCGGCAGCCAGAAGAAAAGCGGAAACAAAGCGGATTTGATCCCAAACGCCACCAAAAACAGCATCGCCAGGGTGCTGGCAACCCCCGTGTGCATCCCATTGTTGAGCTGGCGCGATAGATCCGCCATGTTTAAGGTCCCGGCCATCCCATAAAGAATTCCCAGGGCGGTCAGAAACAGGGCCGATGAAATGAGATTCAGCGTAACGTACTTGATGGCGCCTTCCAGTTGTGGTTTTTCACCTCCCAAGGCCAGCAACACAAATGATGCCATCAACATCACTTCAAACCAGACATACAAATTAAAAAGGTCGCCGGTTAGAAAGACGCCGCTGACGCCCATCAGTAAAAAGTGGAAAAAGGCATAATAGCCGAAAGATTCGCGGTTGCGGTCCATACTCCCCAAAGAATAAATGACAACCGCCATCCCCATCAGGGCGGCCAATACCGTCATGATGGCGCTGAACAGATCCGCCACCAGGGTAATCCCGAATGGGGCCGGCCAGTTGCCCAGTTGCGAGGCGAAGATTCCTTCCTGCCAGACGGTCCACAGCAGCCAAAGCGCCGCAACCAGATGGGCAGCAGATCCCAGCGTTCCGAGCAGGCGTTGAACCGTCCGGTGCCTCCAAAACAGCAAGCAAACGGCTGCCGTGGTCAATGGGATCAATATGGGCATTATCAATAACAGTTTCATGTATCCGTCGTCTTCATCTCATCAAGGGAAGTTGCCGCTGTTGACTTGAACGTGCGGCTGAAAAGCACCAGGGCAAAAGCCAAAACCCCGAAAGAGATTACAATGGCAGTTAAAATTAACGCCTGGGGTAACGGGTCGGCCGTGGTTTCAACGGCACGCAGTGCACCGGGCGCTATCAGGGGCGGTTTTCCCTGAATCAGGCCAGCCGCAACAAAAATCAATAGATTGATGGCATTGGACAGCAACACCAGTCCAATGATCAGCCGCACCGGAGAGCGGGATAACAGAAGATAAACGCCTGCTCCAAATAAACCGCCAACAACGATTGCCGCTAACACTTGCATCTTAATCTCCTTCGGCCAGCGTCAGGATAATGGTCAACACCGCACCGATTACCACCAGATAGACGCCCACATCAAAGAAGATGGGCGTCCCCAGATGCCAGACCTCTTCGTTGTTAATCTGTATTTCACCCCACTGGCCAGTCATAAACGGCTTTCCGACAAACACAGAAATGCAGCCGCTACCAAGCGCTAACAGCAAACCGAGACCAATAAGCGTTCGCGGGTGCAGGCGCAACAACTCCAGGGTGCCTTTGACCCCATAGGTATAACTGTGAAGTATGAATGTGGCCGAGGCTACCAAACCCCCGATGAAACCACCCCCCGGCAAGTTATGGCCGCGAAACAGGATAAATGCCGAAAACAGGAGCAGCATCGGCATTAAAATTCGCGTCGCGGTTGAAAGAATGACCGATTGCATATCCAAATTCCTTAATTTGATTTCGATAAGTTAATATAACGGCATTTTAGCTCATTTTAATTTCCTGGCTGTCCTCCGGTTTCAGTTTCAGCATTGTATAAACACCCACTCCAGCCAATGCTAAAACCGTGATTTCTCCCAATGTGTCCATTGCACGAAAGTCGACGATGATCACATTGACGATGTTACGGCCATGGGCCAGGATATAACTGTTTTCAGCAAAAAATGCGGAGAGGCGGGATCCCTCCTCAACGCTGAGCGCCACAAGCACCAACACCGTCATCAAGGCTCCGCTGGCAATGGCAACCAGTGCGTTGCGCACGCGCTGCAGCCGGCTGAATTCAACCGTTATTTTGGGAAGACGATAAATCACCCAGACAAAAAGAATGACCGTCATGGTTTCGATCAAAAACTGCGTCATGGCCAAATCGGGTGCGCCGAAATCTACGAATATCAGCGCCAGTCCATAACCGATAACGCCCATGGCGACGATGGCACCGAGTCGCGAGGGCACCCATACGGTCACAAAGGCGGCAGCCAGCA
>JASFTL010000200.1:0-7184 GCA_050053555.1 Desulfobacterales bacterium | reverse complement strand
TCACATCGGCCCTCGATGATGCTCAATCCGCCCGTCTGCTTGTTGATACACCGCAATGCCGCTCGTCATCCTATCGGTTGGCGTATCAGGATGAAGAATTTCTGCTAAGGGATGAGCTGCGCCCGGTCCGTTTGCAGCTTGAATTGCTTAAGCCCGAGCTGATCCTGCAGGAAAACCATATTGAATCGACGGTGGTTATTTTCGGCAGCGCGCGCATTCCAGATCCGGAAAGCGCTGAGGCCCAGCTCGTATCGGCTCAAACCGAATACGGTAAAAATAAGAATGATCCGGCGCTTAAGCAAAAAGTGGATATCGCCCGTCGGGCCCTGGGCAACAGCAAATATTATGAAGAGGCCCGGGAATTGGGCAGCCTTATTTCCAGCAATACCGGCAAAGATATGCTGGTCGTAGTAACCGGCGGTGGCCCCGGTATTATGGAAGCGGCTAACCGGGGTGCCCATGAAACCGGCATCCCGAGTATCGGCATGAATATCGTTTTGCCTTTTGAACAGACGCCCAATCGGTATGTTACACCGGAGCTTGCCTTTCAGTTTCACTATTTTGCGATTCGTAAGATGCATCTTCTAATGCGGGCCAAGGCTCTGGTGGTTTTTCCGGGGGGATATGGGACGCTGGATGAGCTTTTTGAAACGCTGACCCTGATTCAAACACAGAAAGTGGCCGCCATTCCGGTTTTGTTGTTTGGCCAGGAATTTTGGGAGCGGGTGATTAATTTCAACGCACTGGTGGAAGAGGGTACGATTTCAGCGAAAGATTTAGACCTTTTTCGCTATGTGAAAACAGCTAAAGAGGCCTGGGAAATCATTTCTAAGGCTGTTGAGCCATGAATTTCGGCCAAAAAGTCTCAGCGCGTTGCCCTGACGTTCCCTTTGGCAATTCGCATCAACCAGACGCAAATCGTTGAAATTGCACATAATGCTCCCAGATAGCTGAAAACAAGTTTAAAATTGCCGCCGGTTGCATCCAGTGCCAGACCGCTCAGCCATGGTCCCAGAGGTCCGGCAACAAAGCCATAAGCAGTGAATATCAGACCATAGATCGCCCCGAAATGGGTCAATCCGAAATAATCGCTGGCCAGCGGCGCTGAGACGGCAAACAAGGTACCAAAGGCATATCCCACGACGGCCGCCAGCACAAAAAAAAGCGTTTGACCGACAGCAGCCCTTCCGACCTGAAACGCCTGCTGCCAGTGTGGTCCCAAAACGCCTGGAAAGCTGAATATAAAGGCGCCCGGCCAGAATATGGTTGCACAGCCGGCAATCAGCGCCCCGCGCCCTGTAACCCGTCGTTTCCTATGTACCCTTCCGATTCTCAATGTCAGTTCCAAATTAGAATAATGTCGAACACCTTCATACCGGAGCTTTATTTTACCTTTTGTTTCGTTTTTTTATTTTGGAAGCCGGTTCCCTATGCGGATCGCATACAGTGAATCCATCCCTCATCGGCCATTTTGGTCAATTCGCCGCTGCCGGTATAAATCGTGGTTTTCGCCGGGATCGTGGAACCGAGGCGCTTCATGCTGAAATGCATCAGAGACATGCTGCTGGGGCCCCAAATTCGGCCATAGCCTTTTTTTAACAGTGTACTGCCGCTGAAAAGTGCATTGGCTTCCGCAACCCAATAACACACGGAACCTTTTGTGTGTCCGGCCGTCAGCAGCACTTTTATGGCGATGTTTCCCAGGTTCAGGATGTCATTATCGTGCAGAATCTGATCCGGTTCGATGGCGACATCTGTTTCTTTGAGATGCTGGTATTCATATTCATGCAGACAAAAGGGTGCGCCGAATTTTTCTTTGAGCAGCGGCAGCGCCTGCACATGAGATGGATGCGCATGCGAGACCAGCAGATATTTAAGGGCCAGATCCATTTCAGTTACGATCTTAGCGACGTCATCAACCGCACTGGATATATCAAGGACGGCGGCCTCGTTGCCGCTGATCAGAAGATACTGGTTTTTGGCTTTATCGGATACAAAACGTCGAACGTCTAGATCTCCTTTGCTATTTTCCACTACAAGTGTCTCCGTAACAAATTCAAGGTTTGTTAGCACAGAAATCATCACTTTTCTGTACCGTAATTTTTGACATAGGCCTTTTTGGCGGCATATCGCCTGCCCGGCCCCTAAAGGTAGGGTGCGAGTACTGGATATTTTAAAGCTTGTTGAAAAAGTCCTGCAGTTCTTTGATGGCCGCGACTTTATCGTCTAAGGAAGCATCTGCTTTGAAGATGAATTCTAGCAGAAATATCATCTTGTAATCCACAGCGGTGGTTTCATATCTTTGAAATGAGGCCACCTTGACATCTTTAAACTTTCCTTGCTTGTGTTTTTCAAATAAGCCGGTGCGTTCCAAAATGAGATGAACCGCCTCTTTGGCATCATTCAGGTTCTCCAGCACAATTTCTATGCCGTCTAATTTTTTTACTGCTTTGATGATTTTTTCGCTTTCAACTCTTATTTTCATATGGTCATCTCACCAAATCTATTTGTTTTTTTGCCCGTGGTCGTTTCGCAATCATCCTAAAATTTTTAAAAATTTTCAAGCCTCTTCGTTAAATTGACCGGGCAACCGTTGATTGGTCAACAAGCAGGGATTCTGGATGCTGCCTTCAAATTCGATCATTTGACCCAAAATATGTAATGATTACTGTATAGTTGTCGACCTATCAGAAAACTCTGAACGCGAATTAATGCTGACGGGAATGGACATTGACCACGCTTTCCGAATTGCAGGAGCTAAAAAATGGATTATGAAAATTTCTTAATGAATATGTATTTTGGTTCTCTTGATGCCGAGCTTTTTGATGGCTTCCAGGAATTTCAGGCGGATGAGGCCACCCTTGGCATTATTCAAAATTATCTTGATGTGAACTCGGAATATCCGGCGGCTGTTCTGGAAGAAAAGGGAATGGTTCCATCTGAATTACTGAGAAAATTAGGCCGCAGTGATTTCTTTGGGCTCACCATCCCGCGGCAGTACGGCGGCGTTGGACTGAGTCTGAGACAATACCTGCATATCGTCGAATCGCTGGTCAGCAAAAACATGTCTTTAGGCATTCTGGCGCTTGCGCACCTGTCTATCGGGATTAAAGGGATTATTCTATTTGGCAATGAAGAACAGAAACGCAAATATCTGATGCCGGCTGCATCCGGCGAAATGATTTTTTCGTATGCACTCACCGAGCCCCGGACGGGCTCTGATGCTCAAAACATCGAAACAGTTGCCACGCTTTCCGAAGACGGCAGACACTACATATTAAATGGGACCAAGACCTACATTACCAATGCCAATTATGCCGGGGGCCTGACGGTCTTTGCGCAAATGGATCCGGCCCGGCCTGGATTTATGGGAGCCTTTGTTGTGGAAACAGCCTGGGACGGCGTAAAAATCGGTAAGGATATGCCCAAAATGGGATTGAAAGCCAGTTCGACGGCATCCATTCAGTTCACAGACGTTAAGGTGCCGAAGGAAAATCTGCTGGGGCAGCCCGGTGACGGATTCAAGATTGCCATGGTCATTCTCAACTACGGGCGACTGGCACTGGGAGCTGCATCCGCCGGGATGATGAAGCAATCCTTGCGGGATATGACAAAACGATCCGCCGACCGCACGCAGTTCGGTGTGCCGATCAATAAATTCGAACTTATCCAGGAGAAGATGGTAAAAGCGAAAGTCTATGGATATGTGTCTTCCGCAATGACCGCCCTTACCGCCGGGATGCTCAAAAACAACCCGACGGCTTTGGTGGCAATGGAAAGCTCGCATTGCAAACTGTTTGGTACGACTCGGGCCTGGGAAACCATCTATGATGCGCTGCAGGTCGCCGGCGGCGCCGGCTACCTGACAACCCAGCCCTATGAAAAACGGATGCGCGACTTTCGCGTAACCACCATTTTTGAAGGCACGACCGAAATTCATTCTGTTTATCCCGCCATGTTTGTCTTACGAACGCTGAGCAAACGCATGCAGACTTCAGCCTCCGGAAAACTGTCTCAAGTGGCCTTCTTGGTCAAAGAAATGTTTCATCGCACGCGATGGCCGGTTGTATTTGATGGAAAAACCGAAGGCCGTGCAGCGCGCTTTGCCAGGGCGAGTGCGCGCCGCATTCGGCTGATGATCCTGATTGGATTGCTGATCTACGGCCAATCGGTGACCCGCAAAGAGTTTTTTCTGCGAAGAATTACCACCTTGAGCCTTTATCTGTACGGGATTATTGCCGTCTTGGCCAAACTTAAAGCTGCCCGAAAATCCGGGCGCTCGACGGAAAGTGACTTGAGTATCTTAGCGTATTTCCTTGAAGAAGCCCGCCAGGTCAAAAAGCAACACGGACACGTATTTCCTAAGCGCCAGGAAAAGTATCATAAAAAAATCACATCTGAGATCGTCAGCGGCGTTGATTTACAGGGATGAAACAATGGTTATGTTAAGTTGGCAAGCGCAATCACCTTAACATGCGCGTATCAAAATGCCTGAAGGGGGCACCGATGAAACGGCTTAAAATATTGACAATAATGTGGGTGACCGTATGGGTTTTCGGATTTTCGATTTCAGCGGTCAAGGCGGACATTTATTCCTGGACGGATGAAGACGGCGTAAGTCATTTTACGAATTATGCGCCGCCGAAACAGGCTCGGCTTCTCATGAAAACGCCTGAAATCCCCTATGACGAAGAAGCGGATATCCAGCGCCGGGAGGCTGAGCGACTGGAAATGGCCAGGCAGGAACTGGCCGAGAGAGAGGCCTTTCTGCTGCAGCAGCAACAGGAGGCGCAACGGCGGATTGCTGAAGCCAATGCCAGGGCCGAGGCGGCACTCCGGGAGGCGGACCGGATTCTAAAGGATGTTGAAACCGCAGCCGACGAGGCCGATTCCTATCGTTCCAGCAGCTACCGAAGCGGTTATTATTATCCTTATTACGGGATCGGACCTCGGCACTTTTTTAAAGGCCAAAGGCATTTTCACGGGAATCTATTTCACAAAAAACACCATTTCAAGACCAAACGACACCACTTTAAGCCCAAACGGCACCATCTTAAGCACAGGCATCCCGGCAAACATTTTACCAAGCGGTCCTTTCATCACCGCTTTGTACGCAAGCACGGCATTAGAAGGCATCACTCAATAACCCGCGGGCGATTTTCATCCCACCATTCAAGAGCGGCCGCTTTTCGCGGGCGGCATGGGCGCTTTTAAGGCCGGTTCTGGGGTTCAGGATTCAGAGGTCCGGGAATTCTGGCTTCTCAGGCGTCTGGTGTCACAATTAGCTCGCTGCTGATAGCTCATAGTTCATCGTCTTGGAAGCTGAGGAGCCAGAAAGCCTGCGATCTTTTGATTCTCTTGAGCTTTCAGCTTTGAGCTAATTTCCTGACACCTAATAAAAGCTGAAATGACCTGGAGAATTTGTGCTGCTAAGGTGTAATTTTATTTTTGGAAGATGGTAGGCGTTATCTAGGCTGCAAGAAATCCTGGATATTAATTATTTTTTGGTCAGTTTTAATGTTACCCTTTATTTCAGGAGTCAATCCGCGAACCTTTGCTTTGCGCAACTCATTGACCACCGCCTGAAGTTCGGCATTATTTTCGATTAGTTTTTCGATTTGTAAATTCAATTTTTCCCAGCTGGTTTCCAGGTCTTCGGTATTAAGATCAAAGTTTCCCAAAGCGGCAATTAATTTTCCCAGATGGGCTAGAATCCCAAAATGAGTTGTGCCCTGCAGATAATAGGGGCAATGGCACCATAAGCTCATACATGTGAAATTCCTTTTCAACCCTTCTGCGTGGATGGTGGAATGAATAGCGCTGGGCCCCTGGTAAGTAATTGAATTTACGCCTTTTTGGCTTAAGATGGCATTCAGGGCGGCGTTAGACGCTATTGCTGATATGATTCTATCCGTGTGCAGGACGTGGTCATACATGCTGCCCAAGCTGATAATGGATTTGATGTGGAGTCGGTTGCAAAGAGCGAACATTTCCTCAACGAAGGCAAACCAGCGAAGGTTCGGCTCATCGGATTTTAAAATGACCAGATCGCGTGCATCGGGCTTTGTGCGTGCAGCGTAGAAAGTGCCTCCCGGCGAAGAAAGGCTCTTAAACACCCCTTCCTCAATGTGCACGACCGGCCGCGTTTCATCATACCGGAAGAATAGGTCGGGATTTATTTCAGCAAATGGCTGAGCTTTGAACGTGCGAATGAGATAGGCGGCCATGCCGCTCGAGATTTTTAACGCATTGCCCCAGCCGTCAAAACCGGCAATCAACAGCGGGTCGGTTAAATCGGGAAACTCATCGATTTGGATACCGTTCTCATTCATACTTCCAATTTGACATTGGCCTTGTGAATTGTCAAGGTAATCATAACCCACGGCAAAGTCGCTGCGTGAAGCTGCTAAAGGAGGAAAGCGAATTTGGATTCAGAACTGCTGGACTGTATTGAAATCAATCCTTCCGGACAGCCGGCTGCCACCATTATTTGGCTGCATGGTTTGGGTGCCGACGGTCATGATTTTGAAGCCATCGTCCCTGAGTTGCGCCTGCCGGAATCCCTGCCCGTTCGTTATGTGTTTCCGCATGCGCCTGAGCGTTCGGTTACCATCAACGCCGGCCTGCGCATGCGGGCCTGGTACGATATTCTTGATCTCAAGTTTGGTGCAGACTCCGTCGATATGGATCAGTTTCTTGAATCGGCGGATATGCTGGAAGCGCTGATGAATGCTGAATTAAAATCCGGGATGCCCTCGGATCGGATCGTGTTGGCCGGTTTTTCCCAGGGGGGAGCCATCGTCCTTCATACGGGATTGCTGTATCAAAACCGGCTGGCCGGCATTTTGGCCATGTCTATGCATTTGCCGACAATACACCGTCTTGCCCCGGCGCTCAGTACCGCAAATCGTGAGATTCCCATCATGATGGCTCATGGCCAAATGGATCCTGTCGTTCCGGTGACCAAAGCAGTCGAGACCCGGCAGGAATTAACCCGCCTGGGCTACGCGGTCAGCTGGCATGAATACCCCATGCAACATACGGTTTGCGCGGACGAAATCCAGGAAATCAGATCGTGGTTACTTCAAATCTTGGGAGAGGCAAATCCATAAATTTCTCCTCTAAAAATTTCTTGACAAGTGCTTTTGTGAATACTATTGGCATATCGTATACTAAAATAGTAT
>JASFTL010000199.1:0-7202 GCA_050053555.1 Desulfobacterales bacterium | reverse complement strand
AAAAGCCCAAACACGCCGGTGACCAGCAGAAAATAGAGGGCATAAAATTCTTTGACGCGGGTTTGCATTTCCCACATCGTCAGCACCCCGGCAAAAAAAACAATTCCAGTCAACAACAAATTGGGCAGATTGAAACCATCGGCGGCATTAAAATAGGTAATGCCCAGGGATTTGACCCACTGAATTTTTTCCACAAACTGAAGACCGCCTGTGCTTTTGTCATAAGCCAGAAACAGATACAGGGATAAAATTAGCGTGATTCCGGAAAAAACCGCACTGATCCATTTGATTTCCTGCTTCCGACGCTCCGGAAGAAAGAGGATAATCAAAAGACCGATCACGCAACTCAGAAGAATGCATGAAAGATACGGAAAGCTGGCGAACTCCATTTTCATTTGGCTATGCCATTAAATGATTATGCTTATAAGAAGCTGGGATTAAATCACGAAAACACGGAAAGCTGAAAACACGAAAAAATATTATAATTTCGCGCTTTTGTTCTTCCGTATTTTCGTGATGATTTATTATTTTTTTCATTAAAATTGTATTTTCTATCTTCAATTTAAAAAAAGAAATACAAAGCCAGCAGAACCATGACGATAAATATGACCAGCAGTCGGTACTGAACCATCCCCAGATGCAAGCGGGATAGCATCCGGCCGGTTTCAACTGTTCCCGTGCTCAGTCCGTCAATACCGCCGTCGATGACCTGATCGTCATTTTGCTTACAAAAGGCGGCAAAACCTTTATAAACGATGTATTTCAGACAAATGCGATAAAAGTGGTCAATATACCAGCGTTCAGAAAAAAGGGTTTCAAGCGCCGGAATCTTCTCCACGAAACCGACCTGATCGGCTTCCCGGCGTCCGAATTCCAGCCAGGCCAATCCGACGCCGGCCGCGGCAATGGAGAGGGCCACATACGGCAACCACGAATGCCGGACGAAAAGTCCGGCTTCAATCTTTGCTTGCCCGGATATAAAATGATCCAGAGCCGTTTCATATAGGCCCAGCAGCAAGGTGATTGCGGTCAGAATGATTAACGGCCAGGCCATCACCCAATAATGCATCGCACGATGTTCTGCGTCCTGGCCGTGGGCATTTTTTGCAGCAAATGCCGGCCCTGCCGATTTTGGAACCATGAGAATAAAGACCAGGCGGAAAGAATAATAGGCGGTTAGGAATGCGCCGAGCAACCCGGCCATCAGCCAGGACGGGTTCTTCAAGGCGGCCAATCCGGCCAGGATTAATTCTTTGCTGAAAAATCCGGACAAAGGCGGCAGCCCAGCCAGGGCAGCGGCAGCGATAATGATACAGATCGTCGGTATTTTCAGACGGCGGCCGCCCTGCTGGCTGATCTCAAAAATATCATTAGACCCGTAAGCGTGGATAAAAACGCCGGAACAAAGAAAAAGCAATGCCTTAAATCCGGCGTGGGCCGTCAGATGGTAGACGCCGGCAAAATAGCTGCCGGCGGCCAGGCCCATGATCATAAAACCCAGCTGGCTTATGGTTGAGTAGGCCCACACCTGTTTGATATCGCGGCTGACCATGGCCATGCTGGAGGCGATCAGCATACTAATGGTGCCGATTGACAGAAAAATGACCATCGCAGTGGGCGATAGGCTGAAAAACGGAAAGAGGCGCGCGAATAGATAAACACCGGCAGCGACCATCGTGGCCGAGTGCAGCAGGGCGCTTACCGGAGTGGGGCCCTCCATGGCGTCCGGCAGCCAGGTCAGCAGCGGAAACTGGGCGCTTTTGCCGATGATTCCTCCAAAAATCAGCAGGGCAGAAACGGTGATAAGCACCGGTGGCATATGAGCAGCGGTTGCAGGTGCATTCATTTCCAGTATGTTCAGATTGCCAAGGTTTATCAGAACCAGAAGCAGTCCAATAAAAAATGCGACATCCCCCAGGCGCGTCATGACAAATGCTTTTTTGCCAGCTTCGGTGGCACTGAATTTTTCATACCAGAAACCGATTAACAGATAAGAAGAAAGCCCCACCAGCTCCCAGAAAATATAGAGTTGCAGCATGGTGGCGGCAAGCGTCAGGCTCATCATGGCCCACACAAAAAGGGACATAAATGCATAGTACCGGGAGAACCCCGGATCACCGGCCATGTAACCGATCGAATATACCTGGACCAAAAAGCTGATCACGGTCACCACAACCAGCATCAACAGGCTAACCGGATCTAGCAGATAACCGAACGGAATCTGGATGTCCCCGGAAACCATCCAGCGAAAAGTATACTGGATGGGCGACTCCAGCGCCCAGTGTTTACTGAACAGAAAAAGAGCACTTAGAAGTGAGAGCGTAACCGCCGCGATGGACACCCCCGCGGATAGCCGCGGAGAGGTCCGGGTAAAGACCATAATTAAAACAAAAGCGGCAAACGGCAGCAATGTGATCAGCATGGCTGCGATCATAGTCGGATCATATGTCCCCGATGAAGTCATATGAGATCTTTCAATTTGTTATTAAAAAATAGGTGGCAGGCCTCTGGCTTCTGGTCACTGGTTCCTGGCCAGAAGCAAGCAGCGAGAAGCCAGCGGCCAAAACGCTGATACCTGTGTTTTTTGTGACTTAGAACTTCACAATTTAATGTCCGCCATATAAGCTTTTTTATTTAAGGATATTATACCTACCGGGATCAAATGACCCGGTTCTCCGGTAAGCATAAACAATCAAAGCCAGACCAACCGATACCTCGGCGGCTGCCACCGCTAATATAAAAAGGGCAAATACCTGGCCTTCCAGATGATGCCAGCGCAGGGCAGCTCCCACAAATGCAATCGAGGCGGCATTTAACATGATCTCCACCCCCAGCACAATCATGATCAGGTTACGCCGGACCACCGCGCAAAAAACCCCCATCAAGAAAAGAATCCCGGCTAAAATAAGAACTTGGCCAAAAGGAACGATCATTATCTATCCTTTCAGATATCATCCTCAGGCTTCTTGCGACCCAGATAGAGGGCACCGATAAGTGCGATCAACAACAGCAACGAAACCATCTCAATGACAAGCCAGTGTCTTTGAAACAGGTATTCCCCAAAGGCCTTTGGTCTGGCCAGCGCGATTTCCAGCGTCACCTGGCTTCCAGGAGCTGAGGATACAATAACAGCACCGAGAATGAGATAGACGATGCCGATCAGAGCGATGGGCAGCCATTGCCGGATCGGAAACAGCCGCTTTTCTGAAGTTTCGGCTCTGACCATCATGATGATAAACAGAAATAAAATCATGATGGCTCCAGCATAGATAATCACCTCCAGAACCGCCAGAAGGGGTGCCCCGAAAAGATAAAACATCATGGCACTGCCGAAAAATGAAAACACCAGATACACGACGGCATGCACCAAGTTGCGCCGCGTAATGGCCAATCCGGTGGTCATCAGTATAATTACGGCCAAAACGTAAAATATTAGTGAATAGATAGTCATATATTTCCCAATGGGTTGCGCCGGTTAGCCCGTTAGTCCGTTTACCCGACTTTGAAAAAAAACCTATCGTTCACAAGCACTTTGTTTTAGATAAAGTTACCAAAACTGATTTCAAACGTTTAGATTTTGTTCGAGGGCAAGGCGCCATTCGGTTCAAAAGCGGAGCGTACACGGTAGTACGTGAGCATTTTGAAGCGGATGGCAACACCGCCCTCGGGCAAAATATGAGGGTTTGAAATCAGTTTAAGGAAGATTGGTTTTAATATTGACCGGCTTCTCCTCCTTTGCATGCTCTCCTTTTTCCCCCACATCGCTGACCACACCTGCATACTTGTAAAAATTATACGCTTTGTCTTTACCCTGGTGGTCTACGAGCAGATCTTTTTTCTCGTATACCATTGTGAGGATATCGCTTTCACAATTTTCAAACTGCGGTGTCAGCTGAATAGCCGAGGTCGGGCAGGCCTCTTCGCACAGACCGCAATAAATACAGCGGGCGAAATTAATACGAAACCATTCAGCATATCGCCGGCCGCCCTCCCCCTGCGCAGATTGCATTGAGATACAGCTAACCGGGCAAACCGCCGAGCACAGGTAACAGGCCACGCAGCGTTCACCGCCATCCGGATCTCGGGTTAAAATAATGCGCGCCCGGCTGCGTGCCGGCAGCGGACGTTTGTATTCCGGGTATTCTTCCGTTATGGGTTTTCGAAAGAGATGCTTGAAGGTGGTGGCAAACCCGGTTGCCAAGGCTTTAAGGGCTTCAAATGCTGATGCCGTATTTTCTTGCCTTTTCATAATAAGCGCCTTTAATTAAAGGATATAAATTCGAATACCGAAGCAAACCCGAAATAAGAATATCAAAATGTTCGAAACATGGGGACTTTTCCCATTTAGCAAAACCCAGCACATGTTCATCAATTTCGTGTTGTTTTATATTTTGATTTTTTGTCATTCGAATTTGTTTCGAGTTTCGAACTTCGGATTTCGGATTTTTAAAGTAATAAGACTACTCCTGTTATCATAATATTTAATAAAGCTGCCGGAATGAGAACCTTCCACCCCAGTGCCATCAGTTGATCATAACGCAGCCGCGGCAGGGTCCCTCGCACCCAGATCATTATCAGGGCCACCAAAACGATTTTAATAAAAAGCCACACCGGCGAAGGTAAAATGGGGCCTCGCCAGCCGCCCAAGAACAGGACCGCGACCAGAGCCCCCAGCACCTGTAAATGAACATATTCTCCCAGAAAAAAAAGGCCAAAGCGGATACCGCTATACTCGGTATGATATCCGGCACCCAGTTCATTTTCAGCTTCCGGCAGATCAAAGGGAATCCGCTTGCTTTCGGCCATGGCACTGATCATGAAAATGACAAATGCAAGCGGCTGGGCTAAAATAAACGGGTATTTTTCCTGGGCATTAACAATCTCCACGATGCTGAAGGAGTCCGCCAGCATGACAATTGGAATCAGGGAAAGACCCAGGGCAAGCTCATAGCTGATCATTTGGGCCGCGCCGCGGATGCCGCCTATCAGGCTGTACTTTGAATTTGAGGCCCAGCCCCCCATGGCGACACCGTAAACGCCCAAGGAAGAGAGCGCAAAAATAAAGAGCAGCCCCACATTTAGATCCGCAATAACAAGTGGTATTTTGCGACCCCAGAGTGTTAAGTTGCTGCCAAAGGGAACAACAGCAAACATCATAAGAGCCGTTGTCGCCACCACTGCAGGTGCCAGTAGAAAAATAAAACGATCTGCTGCCGCCGGAACAATGTCTTCTTTGGTGAGCATCTTGAGCGTATCCGCAATCGGCTGCAGTAGACCAAACTTTCCAGCGCGGTTGGGACCGTAGCGAATTTGTAACCGTGCCAGTAATTTGCGCTCCAGCCAAACGAGGTATGCCGCCAGCAGCATTAAAATCAGCAGCACAATACCCAATTTTACGATTAGAATGATAAATCCAGCAATCCAGTCAAACATACGATTTGTCTTTTGTCGGTTGTCTGTTGTCCGCTGTCAAGGCTGATGGATGACGATTATGACTTTTTCCGCTTAATCTTTTCGTTTCCGAATTTGATCTCGCCTAATCCATTTTTTGCGGGTATCCATTTTTTGCCAGTCCAGATCTTTGTGGCGGGGAATTACCAGGATTCCGGTAGCCATGTTACCGACAACGTGCAAATTTGCCTCGATAGTTCCTTTGTCTAGCTCAATGGACACCGCATCCCCATCAGTCAGGTTCATTTTCTGAGCATCGCTTTGGCACATCATAATTCCAGGAGTACCCTCAAGATCTATGAGGCACTCCGAATATGCAGACAGTTCTTCTGTGCCAAAAGTCAGTTCTGTCAGAAGCAGTTGATAGCGGTCGCTGCGTTCTTTGGTTTTTTCATGGCCTTTGGCTGAAAAGCGAAGTTTCAAATCTTGTTTGAGTCCAACCCGCAGGCCGTCTTCCGGGAATTCCTCAAGCAGAGGCATTTTGACAAATTCCGGTATTTTTTCGGAAAGCCAATTTAAGATGTTTGCGCGTAAGGGCTTTTCTTCTAAGGGTAGCTCTGTTTCCGTCAATTTCGCCAGAACCTCCCAAGCCGCCCGCGCATCAGCCCCTGGCATACGCGCACCGTAAATTCGAGGTGGATGCTCCCCCGTGCCGGTCTGCGCAATCGGCAGGCCGCCCGCGTGCACCTTAGGAGCGGCTTGGATCCTTCCCTCCTGATTTAAAAAAAGACCTCCGGTTTCGTACAGGGTGGCTGTCGGAATAAAAATATCGGCCTTCTGAACTGCAGCAGAATCCAGGTAGTCCATCACAACCAGCAGTTCCAGCTGATCGATCGCATTTTCAAGCCGTTGCCGATCCGCAAAGTGCCGGAAGGGATTACTCTCAACCAGAATAAGGGCTTTAATCGATCCATTTTCGACTCCTTCAATAATGGATTCAAAGGAAGCCCTTTCGTTCGAAATAATTCCGGCACCAAAAGCGTTTGCACCCGGCAACAAATAGAATAGCCCAACGCGCTTTTCTGTCGTTTGCAAGATCAGGGCAAGGTCGGCAAACAACGACGGAGTGTTTTGCTGTGCCACATCCAGGCCAACAACAATGATCGGTCGCTGACTGTCTCGCAATTTATCCGCAAGCGCCGCAAGGGATTTATCAAAATCATCAGCCCGATCTTCCATGCTCGCATAATATTCAACGGCCGTCTCACCCAGCGCTTTGACCGCATCAGATGCAACCGCTTTCTTTACCAGAGCCTTTGCGAGAAGATTCAACCGTTCCGGGGTCGTTGCGAGATGTTTAAACTTGAAAGGCAGAGAAATGGGTCTTGGATCAAAGACCACAATATCAGCGCCGCGCTGTTGAGCCTGACGCAAGGCCAGGGCTAACATCGGCGCCTCGTTTATGGGATCGGCACCGGCCACCAATATGAAGTCAGCATCTTCTATCCCACGCAGTGAAACCGCCAGGTCAGATTCCAGCCTTGAAACTGCTGCTTTGACCTTTTGGGTTGTTGATGAATCCAGAAAAAAGGCTGGCGACTGCCAGTTATTCGTGCGACAGGCCCATTGCAGCATGGCCTGAGTCTCTAAACTGCTGCGGGTCGAGCCGGCGCAGGCAATTGCTCCCCTGCTTTTCGTATTCGTGATTGTGGCCAGTCTTTCCTTGAGATCCTGAATGGCCTGATCACACTCAATCTTTTGCCCATCGAGTTTTGCTTTTCTGGGTCTTTGTTTCTGGCCGGTATAAAAAA
>JASFTL010000198.1:0-7227 GCA_050053555.1 Desulfobacterales bacterium | reverse complement strand
CCGCTGATGTTCACACCGCCCGAATATTCCTTTCCATATGCAACGGTTGCATCATCGTCCTGAACACCCAGCCGCAAAAAGACACCGAAAATATCTCCCAGCTGCTGGTCAACAGACAGCGCCAATGCAGACAGCTTTTCATCATCGTCGTTGCCGTCTGCACTCAAGAAATTATCACTGGTCAAAGAGCCGGTGATGCGGTAGTTGCCATCCCCCAGCCCAGTTTCCAGCAGATAGGCCAACTGAAGGGTGTAGAACTGAAAGTTATTGCCCGCTTTGTTTTTACCCACGTCCATGATCAGCCCGTTGGCACTGAAGTTGTGGTAACCCCATTGCGCCGCAGCACCGATATCATAAGATACGAAATTGCCCGTGACCGCATTGACAAAAACCTCATTTAAAAACTGGCCGTATTCATCGTTGGCATAGGCATTTTCATCCACATAATCGGTGGCGTCAATAATGCCGGCGCTTAGCTCCAGACGGTGAGACTCACTGAACTCAAAGGTATGCTTGGCCCAACCGGTTAAAAGATAGTCGCGGTTGCGCCCGTTGATATCTTTAACATCATTTTCCAGGTCTGCCGCCCAGATGGTCAGGGCAAAGGGTGATTTGACATTCAGTCCGTTATTGGCCGCAAAGCCAAACTTGGCAAAAATCTCACTGTGTTCATAGGGCCAAAAACTCATCTCCGGCTGAATCACGACCGATGCTTTGGGACCGTCATCAACACCGCCTTCATTCGCTTGCAGACACTGCCAGATACCGGCCATAATGCCGCCAACTGAGAACTTGTCGGCCAAGTCATAACCAAAAGCGTTGGTCTGGGGAATGAGCGCCTCTAACGCCACCGTTAAACAAAAATAGAATTTAAATTTGTTTTTCAATATGAACTGCTCCTGCATTACTTATAAGACTGACGAATATGGCTTCCGATAAGAAACCGAATTTCAGCTGATATATATGCCACATAAGTTCTTTTATCTCTGGTTTCCATCGTTTGCTTTTAAGATAAATGATGGAATCCGTAATCTGGATACAATTTTACGATCAACGCTGAGTTTTGTTAAATAGTCGGCCACAGCCGCTTCTGAGGGGGACTCCAAATTAAAAAAGCCCTTCAAGCATTTTATGGCTTGAAGGGCTGCACCCTGTTTTCTTGACCCTTTTTTGTCTTGCCACAGTCTTTGTCGCTCGCAAAATTATCGCGTTGTGCGAAAGGCAGGTCTTCTGGCTCTCGGATCCTTCTACTATCTGCGCCTTCCCGGGCCTGATGTGCTTTGCACATCAGCTGTTATTCGATAATCGTTATTTGTTAATTGATTTTAAAAACGATCGCCGAATAATCAATCCAGTGGCTTTATCTCGTTACCGGATACGAATTTTCGAATAACGAATAACCCATAACTGATAACGAAATTTGCAGATTTCGTCCCCGATTACAGCGACGGGACCGCTCCCGATTTTAACGGGATTCCCTATTAAGCAACTGCACCTTAATTTTTCATTAAATGAGAAGATGTCTACTTGTCAATAGCATAATTTAATCGAGTGTCACTTAGAGGATGATCGCTGAGGATTTTTGTAATGGTCTGGGTTATTCATCTTTTTTTTCTGTTTTTTCAAGAATTCGATTGAGGGTTGCATGAATTGCCAGAAGCGCATGTTTTATATCATTGAGTTGATGCATTAGAGATTCTTTCGTATCAGGGTTGTTTGAGGCGGTTTCTGTGCGGGTCCCGATTTTGCGGGAAATATCATCCAGGCGGATGCCAAGGGTGACAATAAAATACAGCAGAAGAATAAAAGCGAAGTTTTCCTCCCGCCAGTATAGCACCCGCCAGCCCACATATAGAATCACTAAAAAGACAGCGCTGGTTAAAAAATAGGGATGATTAACAATCCATTTTTTTATTTTGGCCAGCATATTTTAAGTCCGGGCAATTGCTTGGAAGCCATCATAAAAAGGTCGAGCCCGTTGAGCTGGTTAAAAATCGAATGCCATCAGATTTTATTTATAATCCGCCTGCGGCGGACCAACGGGTAAACGGGCTAAACCTTATGTTACTTTTTAAGTTCCTCGTCTCTCAGGACTCTGCGTAACACCTTACCTACGTTGGAAACCGGCAGGCTTTCCCGGAATTCAATTTTTTTGGGCCGTTTGTAACCGGCCATTTTTTCTTTGCTGAATTCGAGAATTTCATCTTCGGTAGCGGTTTCACCCGGCTTCAGCTGAATAAAGGCTTTTACGGCCTCCCCGCTTTTTTCATCCGGCGCGCCAATTACGGCGGCCAGCTCGACTTTAGGATGTTGAAAAAGAATATCTTCGACGTCGCGCGGGTAAACATTAAAACCGCCCACAATAATCAAGTCTTTCTTACGGTCGGTCACCAGTATATAGCCCTCTTCGTCAACATGCCCGATGTCGCCGGTTAAAAAATATCGTTTCCCATCAATTTCGCGAAATACATTCTCGGTATCTTCAGGACGGTTCCAATAGCCTTTCATCACCTGGGGACCGCAGATCGCAATTTCACCATCTTCACCCTGAGGCAATTCGGTTGTTCCGGTTTCAATATCCAAAATTTTTATGTCCGTACCGGGTATCGGAAATCCAATGGAGCCGACTTTACGTTGCTCCGGGTTAGTCGGATTTACTGTGGCAATAGGCGCGGTTTCACTTAACCCATAGCCTTCAAAAATGACGGAACCTGTCTTTTCTTCAAACCGTTTGCAGACTTCTGGCGGCAGGGGTGCACCACCGGAAAAACAGCCCATAAGGGAGCTCAGATCGTATTGGTCGAGAAGCGCATGATTGGTAAAGGCCACAAAAATAGTTGGAACCGCCGGCATGACGGTTGGTTTGTACTTTTGCACAGTCTTGAGGACCTCTGTAAAGGGCGGATTCCCGGCGCGGGGATCGGGGATACAAATCAAACTGCTCCCGGTGCCGCAGGCGGATAACATAGCACAAGTCAGACCGAAACTATGGTACCAGGGCAGAACGCCGAGGTAAGTGTGAAACCCGCCCATACGTGTCTTTTCTGGTTTGCCACCCGGTTCATGCACCAAGCGAATCCACTCCAATGCGGCTTCCATATCATAGGTAAAATTGGTATGTGTCAGGGCCGCACCCTTGGGAACACCGGTGGTTCCGCCGGTGTAAATAATTAATGCCAAATCTTCAGTCGGGTTGACCTCGATGGCCGGCGGTTCCGGTTTGGCCGCCGTAACGATATTATCAAAAAAAAGATGGCCGGGCTGGTAATTTCCGGCCTTAGGGATTTTTCCTAAAAGCCCGCCGATAAAAGCTTTAATCGGCGGCAGGTAGGATTTGACCCCGCAGATCACTACCGTTTCCACGTCGGTGCCTTCAATGGCTTCAACGGTCGTGGGATAAAACTGGGGATGATCCATACAAAAAACAGCCTTGGCACCGGCATCCTTTAACTGGTAATTGAGTTCATTTGCCGTGTATAAGGGATTGCAGGTGACGCAAACAGCTCCGGCCTTTAAAATTCCAAAAAAAATGGCCGGATAGTGGGGCAGGTTGGGCAGAAAAATGGCCACGCGGTCTTCTTTTTGAATACCGTGCGAGGCCAAGAAATTAGCAATGCGATCAGCCGTATCTTTGACCTGGGTATAGTTACGCGTGGCATCGTTGAAAATAGTATATACTTGATCGGGGTATTTGCTGGCAGATTCATCAAGTAGGGAAAACAAAGGTTTTTCAAATCCGGCTATATCGTGTGCGACGTCTTGTGGCCAGTAGGGAGTCGGCCAGGTTGTGGCTGTCATAAGAACCTCCTTTGGTTAAAAGTGGTTACTGAAAACACCTCCTTCAAAATCGATGATTCTTCTTCTGCTTATACCCTAGTTAAGCGATTGTCGAGGTTGCCGCCCCGATGAAATAGGCTCCGCATTTCATTGGGCAGGCAGCTAAAAGGAAGATGTCGTCGTGCTATAGTTGTCTATGCGGGACGATATCTGACACCTTAGATGCGGTAAGATCGGCAATCCCGAAGGGTTTCAAATTTTGAAAATACAGATCGATCGTTCGACCCTGAGGCTCTCGACGGGTAGAATTCCTTAAAAAAGCCCTCCCTATTTATAAAATTTGGAACGCTCATAGGGTTATAGTGAATTGCGCTTGTAGTGTCAAACAAGAAAGAACTGAAATGTAAAGCCGCTCAGGGATTCCAATCAACGAAGCGGCGGGATACGGGTCGAATAAAAATATTTAAGAGCAAGGTGTCCGTTCTTTGACTGCCATGGTTGGGAATTAAAAACATTGATTTATAGATATTCAGAGAACTCGGTTTTGATGACCTCATAAAGCTCTTCGCCAATCGCCAGGCCTAGATCGATAAACTGCGGGCCGAATTTTTTCCCGGCTTGCGTTCTGAAGGTGAATTTGATGGCTGCGATTTTCTCCATTCCTTTTGGATAGCCTTTCATAAAGGCCGTCAGGGGAGGATTGAAGTAAGATACCATATCCCAAATGGTATCATTAAAATTATCCGGCCCCCAGCGAAATTTATCGGCGTCATAAAGGCAATCGGAGAGCAGTTCTCCGAACGGGGTGCCGATGTCGATATTTTCTTTAAAGGCCTCATGGTTTTGGATGGCGCAGCAGATATCTTCAATCTCCTGAGAAGTAAACGGATATTTTTTAAGGACTTTCTTTGCGTAAGCAGCTGCATGAGTCGAGTGATCTTTTTTCTTACGCTTGATATCATGCAATAATCCGGCGCTCTGCACCATACATACCAAACGAGAGATGGAATCGCTGTCATAGCCGCCGTCACCGGCCTCAATTTGCAGCAAGGCACCCGCATCGTGCGATACCTTTACGGCATGCAGCAGCCCGTGCCCGAAATCATCTTCCAGGTTATCCGTAACAAAGCGGAGCAGTTTTTTGATGATGGGGTTGCTGTCAAATGACCGCAATGAGGCTTCATAGGACTGTGCATGGTCGCGGTAGAAATCAGGTGCAGGATAGCGGGATACAATCTGGCGGGCCTGCTGACGGATTTGATGATAAATTGATTGCATATATCTAAATTAGAATCGACTGAGCTCGTCGCAGGCCAAAATCAGCAATCTAGTATGATTATATCTCAGATAGAGAAAACGGCTGGCCACATACTCTCCACGTTCCATCTTCTTTGATAAGGGTAAGGGTTTCATCAATTTTATGGGTTTCAATCAGAAAAAACAATCGCCCGATGAAAGCAAAAACAGGATTAATGGAACGCAAACGCTCTCCGGTAATTCTGACTTTGGCGTTGTTTTCATCCAACATATGGGTTTCGGTATGGATTCCAGAAAGCTGGTTTTTCATATAACCCGGAGAAAAGCCCATGGCTCTTGCCTGTGTGGCGGTATGAAATAAATATCCACCCACAATATCAGCCTCTTCATCCTCGGAAATTTCACTGCAGAGGTTTTCCGTCATCGAAGTGCCGTCCAGCATGAAATATGCTTTTGTAAACTCAGCCGCCGCTTCTGCTGGGCTATTCACGCTGTTGCTGAATAAAATCAGAGACGCCTGCAGGATGACAAATATAACGAACACCGACCCAACAATCATCACATTTTTAACACTCAGCATTTATTTGGCCTCCTCATAGCCTTCAGAACCCATCATCTATAGTGGTTGTCAAAAAAACGTTCCGGTTGCGGGGCGTTTTTTTGCGACAACACTTATGCGCCATCCTTTTTTCGGAACATTATTATGACAAGCGGTATAAAACCGCGCCGAACATGGATACCCAGTTCAAGCACTCTCCCTAACATAAAAATGTTGCCGATGACAAGATTTTTTAAACCAACAATTAAGCTTCTTTGGATCATTTGGATTGCCTAAATTGACCTGTTCAGATATCGTTGAGAACACCAGGAAGGTTCCACAAAACAGTCGAGCAGGTAAATATGAACGAAATCAAATTTCACGAATGTCAAAATCGAGTGGATTGAGGGTGAATCAAGATGGGATTTGAAAACGAAAATATCTTTCGCCACATCCAAAATGCCACGGTCTATTCGATAGCCGGGTTTAAAGCCGCATGGAACAATGAGATGGCTTTTCGAACAGAAGCGATTGTCATTGCAATCATGTTGCCTATCGGCATCTGGATAGGTCAAACGGTCGTAGAGTGGGCACTGCTCATCGGCGCCTGCATGCTGGTTTTTATAACCGAATTGCTCAATTCAGCGGTGGAAAACGTGGTAGATCGTATCAGTGCGGAACGCCATATTTTATCGAAGCAGGCAAAGGATTTAGGCTCCGCCGCTGCAGCGGTCAGCATGCTGACCGCTGCGATTGTATGGGGCCTGATTGCCTATGGGCGCTTCATGCACTGAGAATGGAAGAAAAGTTTTGGTTCTCTCGCAAAGGCGCAAAGTCGCTAAGGGCTCGTTTTTAAGTTTGATTCATAATTCTTTGCGCCTTGGCGGCCCACGCCCGCCATGCGAGCAAGGCGAGGCGGGCGGGTTTGCGTGAGCAATAATATTTTAGCGCAACAGACACTGCTCAACCCATGGCGCGGCAACCGTTTTGAATTGTAGCATCTCATCATCGCTATATTCATTGTCGGTATCTTTAAAAAACTCAGGATGCAGCATTTCAGTTTTGTAAAAACCCTGCAGCGCATACACGGCCGCGCCTTCAATCAGTCGGCAAATATTTTCAATTATCTGAGCTGTCACAATGGGTTTGACACAGGTGGTCCTAAATTCATATGCAATTGCGGATTCCATGATGACCCGAATACTTGAAAGAATTGCGGTTATATCGCAATTGCGTTTGATATAGGTCGCGTATTTTGCAGGTTCGGTTTTTAGGTCCATGGCGATATAATCAACGAGGCCCTCATCAATAAGCTGTTTGATAATCCGGGGACGGCTGCCGTTGGTATCCAATTTTACCGAATACCCCATTTGCTTTATGTGCCTGCATAAATCAAAAAGATCTTCCTGAAGCGTGGGCTCGCCGCCGGAAATGACCACGCCGTCTAAAAATCCTTTGCGGTCATCAATGAATCGGTAGAAATCCTGGGAGCTAATTTCAGTGCTGCGCATGGAACCGGCCTGTGCCAGATCCGGATTATGACAATATGGGCAGTCAAAATTGCAACCCGATAAAAAAACACCGCAGCTTAGTTTGCCCGGATAGTCAATCGTCGAGTTTTTTAATAGCCCGCCAATCCGCATTGGTTCACAATC